>NZ_JBFRTU010000017.1:0-50716 GCF_041474275.1 Vibrio sp. 10N.222.52.B7
ACTTTCACTCAAGCTATCAGGGAGCTTTGAGCTTAACGGAGCCGGAAAGGTGATGTCATCTTGTGGGATAGAGAGATCCGTCAGTGGCGAAATTTGCCAAAGACCATCGAGAAGCAACCGCATATCATTCCTTGAGCTAGATCAATTTTGACCGCATTATAATGAATGAATGCATATAAAGACATTTATTTTTCTGAGGGTAAAAAAATGCCAGCTCGAGGCTGGCATTTTTTAAAATTGGGAAAGAATTACTCTTCGCCTTCATCATCTTCGTCTGGGTAGATAGCATCTTCACCTTCGTAGTAAGTGCCCCAGCCGTCGTAGATAATGTCAAACTTCTCTGCAAGGTTTACAAGCTTCTCAACTTGCTCATCAATCGCTTCTGCATTCAGAGTACATTGCATCGTTGCATCACAACAAAGTAGCTTATTGCCATCTTCGTCTTCTGTCTCTTCAGCTTCAAGCACTTCAAAGCCCATTTTGAATGCTTCAACAACCGCTTTCTCAAGCACATCGAAATCTTCAGCAAATAGGTGATGCTCGATATCGTATAGAGCTTCAGGATCGCTACCATCTTCAATTAATGCTGTAATGATGTCGCGAGTCTCTTCCTTTTGAAATTCAATTAATTCCGCTACTGATAGATATTCATCTTCGTGAGACATGTGTCTGCTCCAGAGTGTTGACTATGAAAAGATCAAATTTGATTGTCACGAAATATGGCACGGATCGTCCAGAAAAGCCACCCAGATCAGGCCTAGAAAGGTAAGTTTATCGCGAGATCGCAGCGCCAATATCAATTCAAAAGTGAAATCAAAATCACAGAAACAAATTTTCAACATTTTATTAACTGCGCCGTATTTTAGCATTTCGTTTTTGTGGCCACTTTAGGGCTTATTGAATAAAACTTGCGTGATTAGTCACGTTAGGTGCATACGCTAAACCGCTTTTGGGGTGCATAAATCCTCAGCTTGTTATCAAAAAGTGCATAATAGTGAATAAAAAATCACGATTAATAAGCAAAATTCAATTCTAACAAGCCACGAATTGAGCATAGATCCTCAAAAACGTTGTTCCGTTCGATAGCCAGTTAGTTGGAATTTAATCTGTATAAACTTAAAAATCACAGGTTTTATGACCAATTATTACCCAAATACCTTGTATTAACTCAATCTACAAAACTTGCATATTACGGACAAGCTTGTCATAAATAGACGCTGGATTAATAGTAAGGATGCAAAATGAGTAAGCTGTACGTTGGCTCCGAAGTCGGTCAATTGAGACGAGTTCTCCTAAATAGACCTGAAAGAGCACTCACCCACCTCACCCCTTCAAACTGTCATGAGCTTCTATTTGATGATGTACTTGCCGTTGAAGCCGCTGGTGAAGAACATGATGCCTTTGCAGAAACGCTGCGCAGCCAAGACGTAGAAGTACTACTGCTGCATGACCTGCTAGTAGAAACGCTTGCCGTATCTCAGGCTCGTGAGTGGTTGCTGAATACTCAAATCTCAGATTTCCGTTATGGGCCGACTTTCGCCCGTGACTTAAGAAACTACCTTGCTCAAATGGATAATGAGCATCTAGCAACGATCTTACTCGGTGGCTTGGCCTACTCTGAGCTTCCTATCAAATCATCATCGATGCTGCCTAAAATGCATCGACCACTCGATTTCGTTATCGAGCCACTGCCTAACCACCTATTTACGCGAG
This sequence comes from Vibrio sp. 10N.222.52.B7, assembly GCF_041474275.1. Taxonomy (NCBI): domain Bacteria; kingdom Pseudomonadati; phylum Pseudomonadota; class Gammaproteobacteria; order Vibrionales; family Vibrionaceae; genus Vibrio; species Vibrio sp. 10N.222.52.B7. The sequence continues at coordinate 1,714 of NZ_JBFRTU010000017.1, forward strand.
ATACTTCTTGCTGGGTTTACGGTGGTGTATCGCTTAACCCAATGATGAAGCCTGCACGTCAACGTGAAACGAACCACCTGCGTGCTATCTACCGCTGGCACCCAGTGTTCGCAGGCCAAGATTTCATTAAGTACTTTGGTGACGAAGACCTTCACTATGACAACGCTAACATTGAAGGCGGTGACGTACTGGTTATCGGTAAAGGTGCGGTACTGGTTGGTATTTCAGAGCGTACGAAACCACAAGGTGTCGAAAACCTAGCGGCTAGCCTATTTAGATCAGGCCAAGCGAGCGAAGTGATTGCGATCGATCTACCAAAACACCGCTCTTGTATGCACCTTGATACGGTGATGACACACATGGATATCGACACGTTCTCTGTCTATCCAGAGATCGTTCGTAAAGACCTCGACACTTGGCGCTTAACGCCAAAAGAAAACGGCGAAATGCGTGTCGAGAAAGCTGAAAACTACCTGTCAGCGATTGAAGGCGCACTAGGCCTTGATCAACTGAAGATCATCACTACCGGCGGTGATAACTACGAAGCTGAGCGTGAACAGTGGAATGACGCTAACAACGTACTGACAGTGAAACCTGGTACCGTGATTGGTTATGAGCGTAATGTTTACACCAATGAGAAATACGACAAAGCGGGTATCGAAGTTCTAACGATTCCTGGCAACGAGCTAGGCCGTGGTCGTGGCGGCGCGCGCTGTATGAGTTGCCCTATCGAAAGAGACGGTATCTAAGTCAAAGAGCTCAGTTAAACAGACTCAATAGTCTTATCTAGGCCAGTATTCATTTACTGGCCTTTTTTATCAAATTAATAAAATAAATATTCACAAATATAGCATTTTTATGTTTAACTAAGTTCTTCATTGATTCTATATACGCAAGGAGCGAGAGATGGCCTTTAATCTTCGCAATCGTAACTTTCTAAAACTTCTCGACTTTACTCCTAAAGAGATTCAGTTTTTACTCGACCTGTCTGCTGACCTAAAAAAAGCTAAGTATGCAGGCACTGAGCAGAAGAAACTCAACGGCAAAAACATTGCTTTGATCTTCGAGAAAGCATCAACTCGAACACGATGTGCGTTTGAAGTGGCCGCCTTTGATCAAGGTGCTCAAGTCTCTTACCTTGGCCCTTCTGGTTCTCAGATTGGTCAAAAAGAATCAATGAAAGATACGGCGCGTGTATTGGGACGCATGTACGATGGCATCGAGTATCGTGGCTTTGGTCAGAGTATCGTTGAAGACTTAGGCGCTTATGCGGGCGTGCCGGTTTGGAATGGCTTAACCGATGAGTTCCACCCTACTCAGATCTTGGCTGATTTCCTCACTATGCTTGAGCATGGCCGCGGGAAGCATCTACACCAAATCAGCTTTGCTTATCTAGGCGATGCACGCAATAACATGGGTAACTCTCTGTTAGTCGGAGCCGCGAAGATGGGCATGGATATTCGCCTTGTCGCGCCAAAAGCCTTTTGGCCAGAAGAGCAGCTTGTTGAAGAGTGCCAAGCTATCGCGCAAAGCACAGGTGCCAACATCACGCTGACAGAAGACGTTGCTGAAGGTGTTCAAGGCTGTGATTTCCTTTATACCGATGTTTGGGTTTCAATGGGCGAGGCCCCTGAAGCTTGGGACGAACGTGTAGCGGTAATGAAACCATACCAAGTGAATATGGATGTCATTAAGCTCACTGGCAATCCTCAAGTGAAATTCATGCACTGCCTACCCGCTTTCCATAACAATGAAACCGTGATCGGCCAGCAAGTCGCAGATAAGTATGGAATGAACGGTTTAGAAGTTACTGATGAAGTCTTTGAATCGGATTACTCAATTGTGTTTGATGAAGCTGAGAATCGCATGCATACCATCAAAGCGGTGATGGTTGCGACACTGGGTCAATAGCGAATACTGAAAGTAAACAAAAGCTTGATGTAATCGCTTGCGCTCACAAATTGAAAGCGTATAATTCTCGGCAATTTGTCTGAGAGTAGTGAAAATGACGCCAACCAATATTGTGATAACACATAGTAATATTGTGAAAACACCAAATATTGCTCGTAAGCTAAGATGCTTACCAGGCCGTCTATTCTGCTTTTCAGCACTTTTTTAAAGCCTCCCATTATGGGGGGCTTTTTTATGGCCAATACATTATTGTGGGGAAGAAGATCATGGCGAATTCGCTCTATCAAAAGCACATCATCTCAATTCCAGAGCTTTCTCGTGAAGAGCTAGAATTAATTGTTCAAACGGCAGGTCAGCTAAAGGCTGAGCCAAACCCAGAACTCATCAAGAACAAAGTTGTTGCCAGCTGCTTCTTCGAACCTTCTACGCGAACTCGTCTCTCTTTTGAAACTGCGATTCAACGCATCGGTGGTGATGTGATTGGTTTCGACAGTGGTGGTAACACTTCTTTGGCAAAGAAAGGCGAAACGCTAGCGGACTCGGTACAGGTTATCTCTTCATACGTTGACGCTTACGTGATGCGTCACCCTCAAGAAGGCGCAGCGCGTCTGGCTTCTGAGTTCTCAAACGGTGTTCCTGTTATTAACGCAGGTGACGGCGCAAACCAACACCCAACACAAACGTTATTAGACCTATTCTCTATAGCTGAGACACAAGGCCGCCTCGACAACCTAAACGTTGCATTCGTTGGTGACCTTAAGTACGGCCGTACGGTTCACTCGTTGACTCAAGCACTAGCGAAGTTCGACAACATCTGTTTCTACTTCGTGGCTCCAGAAGCACTAGCGATGCCAGACTACATTTGCGAAGAGCTTGATGAAGCGGGCATCAAGTACCAACTATTGACGGACATGGAAGATGTGATTCCTGAGCTCGATGTCTTGTACATGACTCGAGTTCAAAAAGAGCGCTTCGATGAGTCAGAATACGCGCACATAAAATCCGCATACATCCTGACCGCTTCGATGCTGGAAAATGCACGCGATAACCTGAAGGTTCTGCACCCTCTTCCTCGCGTTGATGAAATTACTGTCGATGTCGATAAAACACCTTACGCTTACTACTTCCAGCAAGCAGAGAATGGTGTTTACGCCCGTGAAGCATTGCTAGCCCTTGTTCTTAACGAAACGCTGTAGAGGAGAGATATCATGTCTAAAGAGACTCAATTAAAAGTTGAAGCAATCAGAAACGGTACTGTTATCGACCATATCCCAGCCAATATCGGGATCAAGGTGCTAAAACTGTTCGACATGCACAACTCTCATCAGCGCGTGACGATTGGCCTGAATCTACCGTCTTCTGCACTGGGCGGAAAAGACCTGCTCAAGATTGAGAATGTGTTTATCACAGAAGAACAGGCGAGCAAGCTGGCACTTTATGCGCCTCATGCAACAGTGAACCAAATAGAAGATTACGAAGTAGTTAAGAAGCTACCACTAGAACTTCCTGAGCAAATCAACGATGTGTTCGAGTGTCCAAATACTAACTGTATTACTCACAATGAACCGGTTGAAAGCAGCTTTAAGATCTTTGAAAAGAAAGAAGATATTCGATTGAAGTGTAAGTATTGCGAAAAAGTCTTCTCTCGCGAGATCGTGACAGAAAGATAACGTCATACTGCAAAGAAGACCGAATGTAAAAACTATCAAATACCTCGCCTGTGCGGGGTATTTTGCGCTTTACCTATCCAAAGTTTGAAGGCACACTGAAAATTGATTTTTATCTAATAACTGATGGAATAAACCAATGACTAAAGTACTTCACACAGAATCTGCTCCAGCTGCAATCGGCCCATACGTACAAGGCGTTGACCTTGGCAACATGGTACTGACTTCTGGTCAAATCCCAGTAAATCCAGCAACTGGTGAAGTATCTGCTGATATCGCAGAGCAAGCTCGCCAATCTCTAGACAACGTTCAAGCGGTTGTTGAAGCTTCAGGCCTGACTGTAAAAGACATCGTAAAACTAACGGTATTCGTTAAAGACCTAAACGACTTCGGCACAGTAAACGAAGTTTACGGTAAATTCTTCGATGAGCACGGCGTTGCAAACTACCCTGCACGTTCATGTGTTGAAGTAGCTCGTCTGCCAAAAGATGTAGGTATCGAGATCGAAGCTATTGCGGTTCGCAAATAGGTTTTAATCTTTAGATTAAACACCTTCTAATAAACGACTTAGCGTAATACTGGGTGTTTATTAGATACAAAAAAAGGTTGCCCAGTTGGCAACCTTTTTTATTGTTCATCGTTTCGCTTAGATAATTACTTTTTATTAAGCTCAACCACTTCTTTGTCTAACTCTTCAAGTTTCGCAGCCATCTGCTCACGAACTAGGTTAGCCAGTTCACGAACATTAGACTTGTCGTAGCCTTCAGTGCTGATTGGTGGCAGCATTTCAACAATCACGTGACCATTGTTCCAACGGTTTAGCTTCACGCCACCGGTTGAGCTACACACGATAGGGATGATAGGCAAGCCAGCACCAATCGCAGCATGGAATGCACCTGTTTTGAATGGCAGCAGACCACGGCCACGAGAACGAGTGCCTTCAGGGAACATCCAAACTGAAACATCGCTCTCTTTTAGACTCGTCACGACCTGATCAATCGTACCTACCGCTTTGCTACGGTTAGCACGGTCAATTAGGATGTTACCCGTCAACCAGTAAAGCTGACCAAATAGAGGCATCCACACTAGGCTTTTCTTACCAACAGTTACCACTTTTGGCGTTACCGCTGATGAAATCGTGAATAGATCCCAGCTGTTTTGGTGGTTCGCCACATAAACATGTTGGCCGCGAGAGTAGGCATCTTCTGGGATGCGAAGCTCTAACTTCATGCCGAAGATCTTCGACATGCGACCGAAATAACGGCCAAAGGTAAATACGTGTTTCGGGTTGCGTGGACTTAATAGGCAGTAACCACAACCAAATACAAACATAAGAATCGCAAATATCGCCACTGCGAAAATACGTAATATTGCTATCATTTTGTTCCTCACCGACCGCCAAGTTGATTCATCTATTCGCGCAAAAATGAGCAATAGATTTACTCGCGGTAAATACAACTATAAAAAAGCCGAAACCAAGGTTCCGACTTTTATGTTTTCATCTTACTGATTCATGAATCCACTAACCTAAGTTAGTTCGACTCACTAAATCGTATAATGTTTGCGCCTAAGGCTGACAATTTATCTTCAATCTTATCGTAGCCACGATCGATGTGATAAATACGGTCAACGATGGTTTCACCTTGAGCAATACAGCCAGCAATAACAAGGCTCGCAGATGCGCGAAGGTCCGTTGCCATTACTTGAGCGCCGCTCAGTTTTTCCGTTTCACCACAGATAGCCGTGTTACCTTCGATTTCCGCTTTTGCACCCATTCGCTGTAACTCAGGAATGTGCATAAAACGGTTTTCAAAGATAGTCTCAGTGATAACACCACTGCCCTTCGCCATCATGTTAAGCAGAGTAAACTGTGCTTGCATGTCGGTTGGGAAACCAGGGTGAGGTGCCGTTACGATTTTCACCGCTTTCAGTTCACGACCCGTCATATCAAGACTGATCCAGTCTTCGCCCGTTTCAACCTTCGCACCCGCTTCTTCAAGCTTCGCTAAGGCAGCTTCAAGAAGATGAGCGTTGGTGTTGCGACAAACCACTTTACCGCCAGAAACAGCAGCAGCAACCAGGAAAGTACCTGTTTCAATACGGTCAGCAACCACAGAGTGTTGGCCACCACCAAGACGTTCAACGCCTTCGATAGTAATCGTATCTGTACCTGCGCCAGAAATTTTAGCACCCAGTTTGTTTAGGAAGTCAGCCGTATCAACAATCTCAGGCTCACGCGCTGAGTTATCGAGTACTGTTGTTCCTTCCGCTAGCGTTGCTGCACACATGATAGTAATGGTGGCACCCACACTTACTTTATCCATCACGATGTGCGCGCCTTTCAGACGGCCATCAACACTTGCTTTCACATAACCATCTTCCAACTTAATGGTCGCACCTAGTTGCTCTAGACCGTGGATATGCAGATCAACAGGTCGAGCACCAATTGCACAACCGCCTGGAAGTGACACTTGGCCTTCACCAAAACGAGCGACTAGAGGACCTAAAGCCCAGATAGAAGCACGCATTGTTTTCACTAAATCGTAAGGCGCACAAAATTCATTAATTTCGCTGCCATCAACATGAACACTACCATTACGCGATACTTTTGCGCCTAAACGCTTAAGCAGTTCCATCGTAGTATCGATGTCACGTAGGTGAGGAACGTTACTTACTTCCACTGGCTCTTCAGCAAGAATTGAAGCAAATAAGATAGGTAGCGCTGCATTTTTTGCGCCTGAGATCGTCACTTCACCGCTTAGCGGCTTATCCGATCCAATAACTCGAAACTTTTCCATCATAAACCTTAAAGTGACATCAGTTTCTTATCACGTTCCCACTCTTCCGGCGTGAAAGCCTTAATAGAAAGAGCATGGATGTCATTGCGTTGAATGTATTCCATTAGTGGGCCGTAGATTAGTTGCTGCTTCTTAACTCGATTCATGCCGTCAAAACATGGATCAACCGCAACAACTTCGTAATGACTGCCTTCCCCTTTCACGAAAATTTCCTGAAGGTTCAGTGCTTCTGCTAATAATTCTTGTACTTTTGTGCTGTCCACAAATAGCTCCTGCCTAATTTTTTATGTGTTCTGCCATCATTGGCTGGATATTGCTCAATTGGAACAACGTTCGTAATTGTTCTGGCACGAAACTGAGCATTATATGACAGTTTTGATTTTTTGCATGCTCTAATAAGTGAATTAGCATCACCATTCCTGCTGAATCGACTCGATTTATATGGCTAAGGTCAATTTCAACGCTCGATTCCGTCGTTTGCCACTTTTCCAATATACGCCAGATTGCAGGGACACTGTCTCGGTCTAAATCACCGAACAGTTGATACTCTTTAGAGCTTAGTGCTTGCCATTGAGAATGGCTCATTATTTGTTACTCTCAAAACGAATCGGTTGTGCGGCTAATTTCTCTAGTTCGTCTGCAACTTGTAAGATGCCTTCTTGACGAATCTTAGTATTCCACTCCGATTGCTTGCTCGACAACAAGCTAATACCTTCGGCAACCATATCAAATGCTTTCCACTCGCCAGATTTCTTGTCTTTGCGAAGCTTAAATTCAAGCTTAATGTTTGGTCGCGGCGTATCGATGATGTCGACCTTGATACTGGTAATGCGGCTATCCGCTTTGATTTTTGGTTCTGGACCAAATTCAATCGTCTGATCTGTGTATTGAGTCAGCACTTGGGCATAAGAAGAAACAAGGTATTTACGGAATGAATCGATAAACACGCCCACGTCTTTTCTATCCGCGCCTTTCAAGTTTGGTCCAAGTAACTTAAGAGCTGCATATTGTGCATTCACATAAGGCATCAACTCTTCTTCCACGATGACCTTCAATAACTCTGGATCTTGGTGGATGTTGTCTTGTTCACTCTTCAAACGCTCAAATGCCACTTCGGCAACTTGAGTCATCATCTGGTAAGGCTGAGTACGGTCAATCGATTCTGCAGCAAAGGCTTGGGTAGAAATAAGCAACGCCATTGCCGCCATAAACATTGATTTCAAGTAACCAATAGCTTTTAAATAACTAATAGTTTTCAACATTATCTTATTCCTTAGCTTCGCTGTCATTAGAACCACCAACGCTATACAGCACTTGGCCAATCAAATCTTCTAGTACCAATGCTGACTTAGTGTCTTCAATTGAATCACCATCGACCAACATCTCTTCATCATCAAAAATGAAGCCTGGAACCAGACTAATGTACTGCTCACCAATTAAGCCAGATGTTAAAATTTGAGCACTAGAGGTATCTGGAAATTGTGAGTACTTCCCGTCAATAGACAGTTCAACGACAGGAAGGTAGCTCTCGGTATCAAGCTCAATGCTTTTAACTCGTCCAACAACGACGCCACCCACTTTCACTGGAGAACGAACTTTTAGGCTGCCAATGTTGTCAAAGGTCGCTTTTAGATTGTAAGTATGGTTCGAACCTATGCCTTTTACGTCAGCGACTTGAAAGATCATGATTAAGATTGCGCAAATTCCGGCAATAACAAAGGTGCCGACCCATAATTCTAATTTTCGAGTTTGTTGCATGATTAATTCCCAAACATCAATGCGGTAAGAACAAAATCTAGCCCTAGTACCGCTAGAGAAGAGTGCACTACAGTGCGTGTGGTTGCCTGACTGATACCTTCTGAAGTCGGTACTGCGTCATAACCATTGAAAAGTGCGATCCAAGTTACGGTGATAGCGAAGACCATACATTTGATCATGCTGTTACCAATATCTCGGCCAAGTTCTACTGAAGACTGCATCGCAGACCAGAAACTGCCGTGATCAATGCCTTTCCAATCAACACCAACCAGTTGACCGCCCCAAATACCTACCGCCATAAAAATCATAGCAAGCAGTGGCATTGAGATAAGCCCGGCCCAAAGACGTGGTGCAATAATGCGTTTAAGAGGGTCAACGGCCATCATCTCAAGGCTTGAGATCTGCTCTGTTGCCTTCATTAACCCAATCTCTGCCGTGAGTGCTGAACCGGCTCGACCTGCAAATAATAACGCAGTCACCACAGGCCCCAACTCACGCAACAGTGAAAGCGCGACCATTTGACCAAGGTTTCCCTCAGCGCCGTAGTCAATTAACACGACATAGCCCTGCAGGCTGAGCACCATGCCGATAAACAGACCCGAAACTAAAATAATAGCCAATGACTGAACGCCAACGCTATAAAGTTGTTTTACTAATAAGGGGAAGTTTTTTAGTCGCGGGATGCCAAACAAAGCCCCAAATAACATCAGGCTTGCTCGACCAAATGACTCACAGCTCGCAAGTGTACGCTTACCGACACCCGCAATAGTTTTAACAATCATATTAAAACAAATCCTTTTCTAAGCTCTTCGCAGGGAATCTAAATGGTACTGGACCATCGGCTTCGCCTTGCAAAAATTGCTGCACTCTCGGATCGCTATTGTTGTACAACTCATCAGGTGTTCCAGCGGCAATAATCTTGCTATCTGCCATGAGGTAAACCCAATCAGCAATACTCATCACCTCTGGCACATCGTGAGAAACAACAATCGAGGTTAAGCCCAAGGCTTGATTGAGATTTCGTATCAATTCAACCAATACGCCCATGGTGATGGGATCTTGGCCAACAAACGGCTCATCGTACATGATAAGTTCTGGATCCAGTGCGATTGCGCGCGCCAGTGCGGCACGCCTAGCCATTCCGCCAGACAACTCACTCGGCATCAATTGCGCAGCACCACGTAATCCTACCGCTTCAAGCTTAAGTAATACGATGGTACGAATGAATTTTTCATTAAGTTCAGTGTGCTCTCGCAGCGGAAACGCCACATTATCAAAGACATTGAGATCCGTAAAAAGCGCACCCGATTGAAATAGCATGCTCATTTTCTTACGTGCTTGATACAGCTTTCGACGTGATAATGCAGGGACATTGTCGCCATCAAACCAAATTTCGCCTTCATCTGGCGGCAGTTGCCCACCAATCAAACGCAGTAAAGTCGTTTTGCCAATCCCAGACGGCCCCATGATTGCGGTTATCTTGCCTTGAGGCACCTCTAAACTGATGTCATCAAAGATAACGCGCTCACCACGTGAGAAGCTGAGGTTCTTAACTTTCACAAGCTCAGTGTTCAACATATTTTTGTTGTTTCCTTGCTTTAAAAAACGCCAATTATGGCTGCAATAATAATGAGTCTACTTTAGAATTAAAAGCACTGTTCAATTAATTCATATTAAACAGGAATCTATGCAGGGATTTGAAAGCATTAGGAAATTATCTATTGATCTCTCTTTCTTGCCTGCTAACTGGTAATTAATTTGCCGAGTGACTTCCCTTTTATCTAGCAACAGGTCAAAATTAGCGGTTAATTCTCCGTTTTTATTAATTTTTTAGGAATCATCATGCTTGAAGCGATTGCGTTTCTTATTATCGGTCTAGGTTTTTTGGTGTGGAGTGCAGATAAGCTGGTTTACGGTGCCGCTGCTCTTGCTCGCAACTTCGGTATTTCACCACTAGTTATCGGTATGACGATCTTAGCAATGGGGTCTTCGGCTCCTGAAATGATGGTTTCTGCGACAGCAGCCCTTGATGGCAAAACAGATACAGCTGTAGGCAACGTACTGGGCTCTAACATCGCCAACATCGCGCTGATTTTAGGTATTACAGCCCTTATCAAGCCGTTATCGATTAGCTCAGGCGTGATTCGTCGTGAACTACCATTAATGATCGGTGTCACTCTGCTAGCGGGCGCCCTATTGTGGGATAACCATTTAGGCTTCTATGAAGGCGTGTTGTTGTTTGTTCTTTTTGCCGCGTTTTTGTTTGCTATGTTGCAAATCAGCCGCAGCGAGAAAAAGAACGGCGATGCTTTCCTTGATGAGCAAGAATCAGAGATCCCTGAAGGCGTAAGTAACCCTAAGGCTGCAATGTGGGTCGTGATTGGTCTAATCGTCCTACCTTTAGCTGCTGATATGCTGGTAGATAACGCTGTGATCATCGCGAAGTTCTTCGGCATGAGCGACCTTGTCATTGGTTTAACCATCATTGCTGTTGGTACTAGCCTTCCTGAACTTGCAGCATCACTAGCCGGCGTTATGAAGGGTGAAGATGATATGGCTGTAGGTAATATCATTGGTTCAAACGTATTCAACATCCTTGCTGTTATGGGTATCCCGGGCATCCTAAACCCTTCGATCTTGAGCGAGTTCGCTATGGGTCGTGACTTCTGGGTAATGCTAGGCGTATCGCTACTACTTGTTGTGATGGCACTAGGAAAATCTCGTAGTGTGAATCGTATTGAAGGCGGCGTGTTAATTGTGACGTTCGTGGCCTACCAAAGTTACCTATTAATGAACATGTCGGCTTAATTGTTGATTTAACTTCCCGTACTTGGAGTATTTGATGTCTCAGCCATTTGATTACCGCAGCGTTGCAAAACAAGTTTTGGAAACCGAAGTTGCAGGTCTCACTCAATTAGACCAATATTTTAATGATGATTTTTGTAAAGCTTGCGACCTTATCCTGAACAACAAAGGCAAAGTCGTTGTGATGGGCATGGGTAAATCAGGCCACATTGGCAACAAAATCGCAGCAACATTGGCAAGTACCGGGACATCGGCTTTCTTTGTTCACCCAGGCGAAGCGGCGCATGGCGACTTAGGCATGATCGAACCTGGTGATATTGTGATTGCAATATCCAACTCCGGCGAATCGGGAGAAATCCTCAGCCTATTTCCTGTGTTAAAGCGTCTGAGCATCAAGATCATCAGCATGACAGGCAAGCCAGCATCAAACATGGCAACCCTGTCTGATATCCATTTACAAATTTCAGTACCGGAAGAAGCTTGTCCGCTGGGCTTAGCACCAACAACAAGCACCACGGCGACTTTGGTCATGGGTGATGCATTAGCCGTTGCACTTTTGCAGGCTCGAGGCTTCACCGCTCAAGACTTTGCCCTGTCTCATCCTGGTGGCGCTTTAGGTCGTCAGCTGCTGTTGAAGCTCGACGACATCATGCACACAGGCGATTCACTTCCTGTTGTAGCACCCGACGCACTAGTAAGAGACGCTCTACTAGAGATATCTCAGAAAGGCTTAGGCATGACAGCAATCGTTGGTGAAGATGGCCAAATGGCCGGTATTTTTACCGATGGTGATTTACGCCGTATCTTAGACAAACGCGTTGATATCCATAACACGCAGATCGGTGATGTGATGACGCTAAACCCGACGGTAGCCGAGCCAAACATGCTCGCGGTTGAGGGCTTAAACTTGATGCAAGCGAAGAGCATCAATGGCCTGATGTTATGCCAAGAAGGTAAATTAGTCGGAGCGTTAAACATGCATGACTTACTGAAAGCAGGAGTAATGTAATGACACAGACAGTCGAAACTCTATACGGCACTGTTAACTCAGATGTATTTGCAATTGCAAAAGAGATCAAACTGCTGATTTGCGATGTCGATGGTGTCTTCTCTGATGGTCGCATCTACATGGGCAACAACGGTGAAGAGCTGAAAACCTTCCACACTCGTGACGGTTACGGTATCAAATCACTGATGAACGCAGGCATTGAAATCGCGATCATCACGGGTCGCAAATCTCAAATTGTTGAGAATCGTATGACCGCTCTAGGCATTAAGCTGATTTATCAAGGTCAAGACGATAAAGTTAAGGCATACCAAGATATTTGCGATAAGCTTTCTGTAAACCCTGAAAATACAGGTTACATCGGAGACGATCTGATTGACTGGCCTGTAATGGAAAAAGTTGGCTTGAAGGTCTGTGTGGCAGATGGGCACCCGCTACTTGCAAAGCGTGCAAACTACGTGACAACCATTAACGGTGGTCATGGCGCGGTACGTGAAGTCTGTGACCTTATTTTACAAGCAAGAAATGAACTCGACGTGCATAAAGGTTTAAGCATATGAGTTTTACTCGTATTATCTATTTAATACTCATATTTATTGCCTCTTGGTCGACCTATTACTTGTACGACAAAGAGCAAACATCAACGATACAAGTGGCTCCAAATTTGGAGCTGCCCGCGTTTAGTGGCAAAAGCCTGAACAACATTAGCTACGACGAAAGCGGTATTCGCAGCTATCAGGTTGAATCGACGTATTTAGAACACTACTCAGTAGTTGGCGATACGCACTTTCAAAACCCAGTTCTTTCGGTATTCCGTGAAGGGCACACGATTGAATGGCAAGTCACCGCTGATCGCGCGATTATGGATGAGAATCAAGTTGTCACGTTTTATGACAACGTCGTAGCAAAGAACCTGTTGCCAGAAGCCAGCTTCGATACAATGACCACAGATAAAATGGTTGTTGAGCTGCCTAGCCGAGATTTTTATTCAGAGACTCCGGTCCATATGATCGGTACATTTTTTGAAACTGAGGGACAAGCAATGAAAGGTAACTTCGGTACCAACAATGCAACCCTCTTTAATTCTGTTCAAGGTAGATATGAAACTCTTACACCTTAGTTTATTCGCTTTGACCCTTGCGGCACCTAATGTCTATGCTCTGTCTTCGGATAGTGAGCAACCTGTCTACATTGACTCAGACAGCCAGCAATTGGATATGAAAAGTAACCAAGTGACTTTCCTTGGTGATGTGAACCTTAAACAAGGCAGCATCAATATCAATGCCGATAAGGTTATTGTTACTCGTAACGCCGTAAACGGTGAGATTGAAGAAATTCAAGGCTTCGGTAAGCCAGCAACCTTCTCTCAGCTTACTGACGACGGTAAGACACTCTACGGTGAAGCTGACGACCTGCACTACCAGCTTGTTGCCGACCGACTGATCATGACTAAGAATGCGATGTTATCTCAAGATGGCAGCATCATTCGCGGTTCTAAGATCACTTACCAGATCGGTTCTCAGAAATTAGTCGCTGACAGTGGTGAAAACAAACGAGTGTCAACGGTTTTACAACCAACGGAAGTGAATAAGTAACGATGGCTGTTCTTAAAGCAAAAAACCTAGCGAAAACCTACAGTAAACGTAAGGTTGTTACCGATGTAAGCTTACAGGTAGAGTCAGGCCAGATCGTCGGTCTGCTTGGGCCTAACGGTGCAGGTAAAACCACATCTTTCTATATGATTGTTGGTTTGGTGGCGCGTGATGAAGGTACCATCAGCATTGATGACCGAGACATCAGTATCTTACCAATGCACAGCCGCTCTCGTCTTGGTATCGGTTACCTGCCTCAAGAAGCATCGATTTTCCGTAAGTTGTCCGTAGAGAACAACATCATGGCGGTTTTACAAACCCGTGATGAAATGACCAACGAACAACGCCAAGATAAGCTGGAAGACCTGCTAGAAGAGTTCCACATCCAACATATCCGCACCAGCAATGGTATGGCTCTGTCGGGTGGTGAGCGTCGTCGTGTAGAGATTGCTCGTGCACTAGCAGCAAACCCGCAGTTCATTCTATTGGATGAACCATTCGCCGGTGTTGACCCGATCTCAGTAATCGATATCAAAAAAATCATTGTTCACCTGCGTGATCGCGGCTTGGGCGTTTTGATTACCGACCACAACGTTCGTGAAACATTAGACGTGTGTGAAAAAGCTTACATCGTAAGCCAAGGACACCTGATCGCTGAGGGTACTCCTGAAGATGTTCTCAATAACGAACAAGTTAAACAAGTTTATCTAGGCGAACAATTCCGTCTATGATTATATAGAGAGTATCGAGAGTTCTAAGAATAATAACTAGGTAAGTCACACTGAATGAAACCCTCATTACAACTTAAGCTAGGCCAACAGTTAGCAATGACTCCTCAATTGCAGCAAGCGATTCGTTTGTTGCAATTGTCTACTTTAGATTTGCAACAAGAGATTCAAGAAGCACTTGAATCTAACCCACTACTCGATGTCGAAGAAGGCAATGAAGACACGCCAACATCGGAAGAAAAACCTAGCAGTGACGAAAAAGAAACCGTTGAAGCCACAGAGCAAGACTTACCTGATAGTTCAGACTTAATCGAAAAATCAGAGATTGGCAACGAACTAGAAATCGACACAACTTGGGAAGACGTCTACAGCGCAAACACCGGTAATACAGGTATTGCAGTTGATGACGACATGCCTGTTTACCAAGGTGAAACCACTCAAAGCCTGCACGATTACCTACTTTGGCAACTCGATCTAACACCATTCACTGACACCGACCGAAGCATAGCTTTCGCGTTGATTGATGCCATCGATGACTATGGCTACCTCACTGTAACTTGTGAAGACATCCTTGAAAACTTCGACAATGAAGAGATCGAGCTTGATGAAATTGAAGCGGTACGTAAACGAATTCAGCAGTTTGATCCGCTAGGTGTCGGGTCAATCAATCTGCAAGATTGCTTATTACTGCAACTGGCAACCTTCCCTCAAGATACTCCTTGGCTCAACGAAGCTAAGTTAGTACTTACTAGCCATATTGACCAACTTGGTAACCGTGATTACAAATTGGTTATCAAAGAAACCAAGTTGAAAGAAGCAGAACTACGTGAAGTTTTGCAGCTTATTCAACAGCTGGACCCTCGCCCTGGCAGTAAGATTACTCCGGATGAAACTGAGTATGTGGTCCCGGATGTATCTGTCTTCAAAGACCTTGGCAAATGGTTAGTGACCATTAACCCTGATAGCGTGCCTAAACTGAAAGTGAATCAGCAGTACGCTGATCTGGGCAGTAAAGGCAACAGCGCCGACAATCAATACATCCGCTCAAATTTGCAAGAAGCAAAGTGGTTAATTAAAAGCCTAGAGAGCCGAAATGAGACGCTACTCAAAGTTGCGCGATGCATTGTTGAACATCAGCGTGATTTCTTCGAACATGGCGAAGAAGCGATGAAGCCAATGGTTCTTAATGATGTTGCGTTAGCTGTTGATATGCACGAATCCACGATCTCTCGTGTGACGACTCAAAAATTCATGCATACGCCACGTGGCATCTTCGAGCTCAAATACTTTTTCTCAAGCCATGTCAGCACTGACAATGGCGGTGAATGTTCATCTACAGCAATTCGCGCACTCATCAAGAAGCTTGTCGCAGCGGAAAATACCGCGAAGCCTCTAAGTGATAGTAAGATTGCTGCTTTACTGGCTGACCAAGGAATTCAGGTAGCTAGACGTACCATAGCGAAATACCGTGAGTCTCTGGGCATTGCCCCATCGAGTCAGCGTAAACGCCTGCTATAAGCTCATTTAGTCGCTAGTTACTTAGCAACTATGATCAGGCAACCAACTGAAAAGGAAAGTCTATGCAAATCAATATTCAAGGCCATCACGTTGATCTTACCGATTCAATGCAAGACTATGTTCACACCAAATTCGACAAACTTGAGCGCTTCTTTGATCATATCAATAGCGTTCAGGTTGTTTTAAAAGTTGAGAAAATCAATCAAATCGCAGAAGCTACCCTGCATATAAATCAGGGGGAAATCCATGCGACAGCAACAGATGAAAGCATGTATGCCGCGATTGATTCATTGGTTGATAAACTCGTCCGCCAACTCAACAAGCACAAAGAAAAGCTAAGTAGTCACTAACATGCAATTAAGCGAAGTACTTTCATTGGACTGCACCAAAAGTGCAGTCCAATGCACAAGCAAAAAAAGAGCCCTTGAGCTCATCAGCCAGATAGCAGCTGAGAGCTGCGGTCAAGATTCAACAGAGCTATTTGAGTGTATGTTGAGCCGTGAGAAGATGGGCAGTACCGGTATTGGTAATGGTATCGCGATTCCCCATGCTCGTATGAATGTCAGTGATAAAGCGATAGCTGTATTACTGCAATGCCAAGATCCTATCGAATTTGATGCGATTGATAATCGTCCTGTCGACCTACTATTTGCCCTGCTTGTTCCTAGCGAACAATGCAAAGAGCATCTAAAAACCCTTTCTTGTATGGCAGAACGACTAAACGACAAGCAGACTCTTAAACAGCTGCGTAATGCTCAGAGCGATCAAGAGCTTTACGACATCATGATTCAAGTGCCAACTTGCGAGCAATAACATGCGATTAATCGTGGTTAGTGGCCAATCAGGGGCCGGTAAAAGTGTTGCGTTACGAGTCCTAGAAGACTTGGGGTATTACTGTGTCGATAATCTACCAGTAAACCTGCTCAACAACTTTGTCGAATCGGTACGCGAAAGCAACCAAAACGTTGCGGTAAGTATTGATATACGTAACCTACCGAAAGAGCCTCAGTTAGTCACCGACACGCTCGAGCAACTCGAGTCAGCTACAAACATCGATGTTGATGTATTGTTCCTCGATGCCAGCAAGCAGACACTCCTTAAGCGCTACAGCGAAACCCGCAGAATCCACCCTTTATCAATTGGCCAAGAAAAGCTCTCTCTTGAGCAAGCGATTGATTTAGAGAAGACACTTCTGACACCTCTCGCAGAGCACGCCAGCATTGTGATCGACAGCAGTGACTGCAACCTCTACGAATTGAGTGAAAAGGTTCGATTTAAAGTTGAAGGCAAAGAGAAGCAAGAGCTGATCATCGTCTTTCAATCTTTCGGTTTTAAGTATGGCTTGCCAAGTGATGCCGACTACGTGTTTGATGTTCGCTTTTTGCCGAACCCTCACTGGGAACCTGCACTACGACCACTAACCGGGCTAGATGCACCAATTCACTCCTTTCTAGAAGAACATTCAGAAGTTCTGGAACTCAAGCAACAGATCCAAGGCTTTGTTGAACAGTGGTTACCAATGTTAGAGAAGAACAATCGCAGTTACCTAACGGTCGCGATTGGCTGTACTGGCGGCAAACACCGCTCGGTTTATCTAACCCAGAAAATTGGTGAGTACTTTGAGCAACTTGGCCATCAAGTTCAAATCAGACACGCCTCCCTAGAGAAGCACCAACAGGGCTAACCATGGAATTAACTCGAACTGTACTGATCCAAAATCGCTTGGGTCTTCACGCTAGAGCAGCCGTAAAGTTGGTTGAGCTTGCACAAAGCTTTGATGCAACCATCACTATCCATAGCGAAGAAGATAAAACAGCAACAGCAGACAGCGTAATGGGGTTACTTATGCTGGAATCAGCGCAAGGGCAACATATTACGATTCAAGCTGCAGGTACCGATTCACAGCAAGCACTGGATGCCGTCTGTCATCTCATTGAAGACAAGTTTGATGAGGGTGAGTAGCGAAAACGCTTCACTCACAACGCCTAAGACTCAAACAACGAACCAACCAATATTAAATCTTAGTTCTATCTAAGTTTATGATTTAAATAAGCCCCAGAATTAAGTTACTATTCCAACCATTGTTAGAATAATGAGATAGGAGGAAAATATGGCAGAGCAATTAGAATTCGACCAAGCTCACCAAACCCTCCAAGAAGTCAGCGAAGCCCTAGAAAACGGCCGATTTGTTCACGTACGCCGACAACTTCAGGACATGGAGCCTGAAGATATTGCACACCTTTTAGAAGCCTCCCCTCGCAAAAGTCGTGACGTACTCTGGCAACTCACCGATCCTGAAGACTACGGTGAAATTCTTGATGAACTAAACGAAGACGTCAAAGATGCTCTTGTGTCGAAAATGGCACCTGAGACCTTGGCAGAAGCAACCGAAGGTATGGAAACCGATGACGTCGCGTACGTACTTCGAAGCCTACCCGACGATGTTTCTCGCGAAGTCCTTTCTCAAATGGACTCCGTCGATCGTGCATTAGTTGAAACTGCCCTGTCGTACCCTGAAGATTCAGCGGGTGCGATCATGAACACCGACGTAATCACGATTCGTGGTGATGTCGATGTTGACGTTGTATTGCGCTACATGCGTATGCGTGGCGAACTGCCGGATGCAACTGATGCTCTGTATGTTATTGATGAAGAAGAACGTCTTATCGGTAACCTATCACTTACCACGCTAGTAACGACTCAACCTGATGTCCCTGTTTCAGAAGTGATGGATGATGCCGACGAAGCGATCGCGGTAGAAACCAGTGCGTCAGATATCGCGAGCCTGTTTGAACGTCGTAACTGGGTTTCTGCGCCTGTCATCGATAGTAACCAGCACCTTGTTGGTCGTATCACCATCGATGACGTGGTTGATGTTATCCGTGAAGATGCCGAACACTCAATGATGAGTATGGCGGGTATGGACGATGACGAAGATACCTTCGCACCGGTCGTAAAATCTGCTCGTCGTCGTAGTGTGTGGCTTGGTGCTAACGTACTCGCAGCACTGGCGGCAGCATCTGTATCAAACATGTTTGAAGCAACGCTCGATCAAATGGCAGCGATTGCGGTTCTGATGACTATCGTGCCTTCGATGGGGGGTGTTGCGGGTAACCAAACCGTTGCTCTGGTGATTCGTGGTTTGGCACTCGGTCATATCGGTGACAGTAACAAACGCGAACTGCTACTCAAAGAGGCAGCCATCGGCTTCCTAAACGGCGTTCTATGGGCCGTTATCATTGGTGGTATCGTGGTGGCTTGGAAAGGTAACTGGATACTGGGAGGCATCATCTCAGCGGCGATGATGACCAACTTGATTGTCGCAGGTATTGCTGGTGTAACTATCCCAGTGATGTTGAAGAAGATGAATATCGATCCAGCCCTTGCTGGCGGTATGGCACTGACCACAGTAACCGATGTTATTGGCCTATCGGTGTTCCTAGGCTTAGCGACCATACTGATCTAGTTAGCATAAGCAGTTAGCCAATTTTTGGCGAAATACAGAAAACAAAAAGGGAGCCACGGCTCCCTTTTTTAATTCATCAGATTCGCTTTAATTGAATTACTCACCCGCGACTTTCATCGACTCAAGCAGGATAGAACCCGTTTGAATTTGCGAACGTGTTTCTACGTCGTTACCCACAGCAACAATCTGAGTAAACATGTCTTTTAGGTTACCTGCGATTGTTACTTCTGATACTGGGTATTGGATCTCTCCGTTTTCAACCCAGAAACCTGCAGCGCCACGTGAATAATCACCCGTTACGGTGTTTACGCCTTGGCCCATCACTTCAGTGACTAGGAAGCCAGTACCCAACTCTTTTAGCATCTGCTCAAAGTTTTGACCGGTCGATTTAACGAACCAGTTATGAATACCACCAGCATGACCGGTTGGCGTCATATCCATCTTACGTGCGGCATAGCTCGTTAGTAGGTAAGTTGCTAGCACACCGTCAGTGATGATTTCACGATCTTGAGTGAACACACCTTCGCTATCGAATGGGCTTGAAGCCAAACCACGCAAGATATGTGGTCGCTCAGAAATGTTAAACCAGTCAGGTAGGATTTTCTGACCGAGATGATCCAATAGGAATGACGACTTGCGGTAAAGGTTACCGCCACTGATCGCCATAACAAGGTGACCAATCAAGCCAGTTGCCACATCATTAGCGAACATAATTGGGTACTGGCCTGTTGGTAGCTTTTTCGCATCCAAACGGCTAATGGTCTTTTCTGCAGCTTCTTGACCTACACGCTCAGGCGTCCACAGCTCGTCACGGTGACGTGCAACGGTGTAGCTGTAGTCACGCTCCATCTCACCGTTAGCGCCTTGTCCAATTACACAGCAGCTCGTGCTATGACGACTAGAAGCATAGCTTGCTAGTAAGCCATGGCTGTTACCATAAACCTTAACGCCATAGTGGCTGTCGTAGCTTGCGCCATCACTCTGTTTGATCTTATCGCTATAAGCTAACGCTTGCTTCTCAGCAGCAATCGCAATCTCAGCGGCATAGTCAGGGTTTGGTTCATCAGGGTGAAAAAGATCCAAATCTGGAATTTCTTTTACCATGTATTCTTTTGCCGCAGGACCGGCAAATGGGTCTTCAGAAGTGTACTGAGCGATATCAAGTGCGGCCGCGACGGTTTGAGCAATCGCCTTCTCACTCAGGTCAGATGTAGATGCGCTGCCTTTTTTCTGGCCGCGATAAACAGTAATACCAAGTGCACCATCACTATTAAATTCAACGTTTTCCACTTCACACATACGTGTTGAAACACTTAAACCCGTTGACTTAGTAATAGCAACTTCAGCGGCGTCGGCACTCACAGAGGCCATGTCCAACGCTTTTGCTACTGCGGCTTCTAGCTCAACTCTTTGCTGGGCGACTTGCTGTTTTACATCCATATCTATTCTAATTTTGTAGGTCAATATTACGTAGGATAACAAGAATTTCGCTTTCTCCCCAAGATTCTTGCTAAAATAGGCAATATATTCGTTTGAGATAGTGACATAGGCAGAAAAGATGGCTCGCAAAAACCAAAAAGCCCCATGGGAACCAGAAGAAGAAATCATCTGGGTAAGTAAGACAGAAATGAAAACCGACATGGAAGCGCTACAAAAACTGGGGGAAGAACTTGTTTCCCTGAAGCCTTCTGTATTAGACAAGTTTCCTCTGTCTGAAGATTTGGCACAAGCGATTAAAGATGCACAACGCTTTAAAAATGAAGCGAAGCGCCGTCAACTTCAATACATTGGTAAAGTAATGCGCAATGTTGATCCTGAGCCAATTCAAGCGGCTTTGGATAAAGTACGTAACAAGCACTCGCAAGCAACCGCTGAACTGCACAAGCTTGAGCAACTGCGTGATCGTGTTGTTGCTGAAGGTGATGCGGCTATTTCAGAAGTAATGGAAATGTACCCTGAAGCAGACCGTCAGCGTCTTCGTCAGCTAGCTCGCCAAGCTAACAAAGAGAAATCAGCGAACAAGCCAGCAAAGGCTTCTCGTGAAATCTTCCAAATCTTAAAAGAGCTAAAGCTAGAAGACTAATCGTTATCTCGCTTTACTCATAGAGTGAATAAAAGACCTAGCACATGCTAGGTCTTTTTGTTTTTGACGTACTCGATATCAAGAAGCACTCAATATCAATAAATACTCACAGGAGTGATGAGTCGTCACTCACCCGCTTTAACAAATGAGCTTAATTCTGTCTGTGGATGATCCGCCGTCAGTGCCTCTATCGAGTCTTCAACCAACACCTTACCTAGCGCCACAAACACAAACTTATTCGCGATACTGCGTGCGTCACCTAAATGGTGAGTCACCATCAAGACCGTAATATTTCGCTCTGCCGCTAATCGCTTCACTAAGCTAAGCATCTCTTCACGCAGCAAAGGATCAAGCGCAGAGAAAGGTTCATCAAGCAGCCAAATATCATGAGGTTGGACAAAACAACGCGCTAACGCAACACGCTGGCGTTGACCGCCGGATAAGTGCTCAGGCAACCTATCCAAATACTCAGCGACGCCAACTTGCGCTGCGGCTTGCTCCACAGCTTGCTTTTGGGTTGCAGTAAGCTTTAAACCTGGATGCAGACCTAAACCAATATTTTCTCGCACCGTAAGGTGAGCAAACAGGTTGTGCTCTTGAAACAACATCGCCAACGGACGCTGATGAGCTTCTTTACCAATAAGCGACTGCCCAGCCACTGATATCTCACCCGATGTAGGCTCGATGAAACCAGCAACTAGCGCCAACAGTGTAGACTTACCCGCACCACTCGGCCCCATAAGCGCAACAATATCGCCCTGCTCAGCTTGAAAATCAAAGCTAAACAACTCTCTGTGATAGTGGTAATCCACATCTTTCATCACTAACATCATCGGTTCCTTAATTCTTTAGCATCGAGCTTAGATCTTCGAGTAAATAAGAATTCTATTAAGCTAAAACTGCCGACACTCAGTAACAGTAAGCTCACAGAAACTACCGCCGCCGCTTCCATTTGATAGCTGCCTAACAATTGGAATAGATACAAAGGCAGAGTTCTAAAATCTTGGCTACCAAACAAAGCAATCGCGCTTAAGTCACCCATCGCCAACATAAAGCTAATCGAGAAGGCTTGCGCCATCGGCTTACGCAATGCTCGCCACTCCACTAACCTAAAACGCGTGAAACCTGTCATACCCAAGCTTGCACACACATACTGGTACTGCTGAGACAAATGCAGCATAGGTTGAGCTAGGGTTTTAATTACGTAAGGCAGCGCCATTAAGCTGTTGACGGCAATCACGATAAAGAAAGCTAAACTGAATACATCGGTGAATGAACGCAGTAATAAGAAAATACCCGTACTGATCACCAGCCCCGGAGTCACCAAGATAATAGTGCCAATCAGCTCGATTTTATCGGCTCGAAAATTCTTGTTCTGTAAACGCCATGCTCGGCTAGTCAGTAGTATGGCGATACCAATACCAACTGCGATAACACTTGCTAATGACGCGACTTTAACCGAGGTCATTAACGCCGCCCAAAACGGCTCGCTGCTGAGTACGGTTAATGCCTGCGAGTTAATTCCACTGACGATAACCATAGCTAATGGCGGCAATACCAGCATTGAGACTATGATGATCCAAAAGCTATCCCAAGCTTTTGACCACCAGCTGTCCTTAACCAAATATTTCTCTTCCGACAGCTGACTGGCCGTCACTGAAATAGGCTTCGATAGGCGTTGAATGCTCACCGCTAGCACACCACACAGCAGCATTTGCCATATCGCGAGCAAGGCACCAGCTTGAAGGTCAAAGTCGAATTTAATCGCCTGATAAATAGCGAGCTCGATAGTGGTTGATTTAGGTCCACCGCCTAGCGCCATCACGGTAGCAAAGCTGGTAAAACACAACATGAAGACTAAGCCACACACATGTGGTAATTGCTGTCTTAAGCGAGGCCATTCAACCCATCTGAATTTGTTCCAATGACTCATACCCAAGTGAGCACAAAGCTTGTGTTGCTCGGCAGGCACGGTATCTAACGCTTGCAGAAGTAAGCGACTGGCATAAGGCAAGTTGAAGAAAACGTGCGCCAGCAAAATACCATTCAATCCGTATATGGAAAATGGCAATTCAATATCGAAGTTCGCCAAAAACTTAGCTAACCAACCACTATTGCCATAGATCGCAAGTAAGCCAAATACACCCACTAACACTGGCAGGACTAAGGTCGACGCGAACAGCCTTAACAACAAAGCGCGTCCAAAAAATTGTCTACGACACAGCGCATGAGCAATAGGTATAGCAAAGCCAACACTCAGCACCGTTGAGAGTGTCGCCTGATAAAAACTGAATTTCGTTACATGCCAATAGTAGGGATCGGACCATACTTGGCTGATATCAAGAGAAGGGGCATTGCTAAGCAATGCCCCAACTGCTGAAACCACGAAGGCGGTAATGAGTATCGCTACCCAAATCCCAACCTTAGGTGTTTTCTTTATCATAGATTGATTTTTTACCGTAAATGGTTCGCTCAGTTAACATCGAACAAACCTTTAAATACAGAAAGTTAGAAAGCTAATTTTTTAAAAGCAAATTAAAAAGTAAGTGCACTCTGCCATTCACGAATCCATGGCTTACGCTTAGCTGCAATTTCTTCGGGCGTAAAACTTAGCGCTTTCTGAGGAACCGTAAGTTGCTCGAACCCTTTTGGAAGCTCAATATCGGTCACTGGGTACATCCAGTTGCCTGTTGGCATCGCCGATTGGAATTCATCACTTAGGATAAACGCCATAAACTCATCAGCAAGCTTTTCGTTCTTGCTGCCTTTAACCTTAGCGGCCACTTCCACTTGAGTGTAATGCCCCTCTTCGAAGCTTGCTGCTGCATACTTAGAATCGCTTTCAGCAATAATGTGGTAAGCCGGAGACGTTGTATAAGACAACACTAAATCCGACTCGCCTTCTAGGAACATAGAGTAAGCTTCAGACCAGCCTTTGGTTACAGTCACTGTTTTCTGAGCAAGCTTCTTCCATGCTGCTGTCGCTTCATCACCGTATACTGATTTCATCCAAAGCATCATGCCTTGGCCTGGTGTTGATGTACGTGGATCTTGGTAGATGACCTTAAGATCATCACGCTGCTCAACCAGTTCTTTCAAGCTCTTCGGCGGGTTTTCCAGTTTCTCTTTATTGTAAACAAAAGCAAAGTAGCCAAAGTCATAGGGTACAAAAGTGCTGTCGTTCCAACCATTAGGAAGCGTTACCGATGACGTATCAACATTATGCTCAGCCAATAAGCCCGTCGCTTTCGCTTCAGCCATCAGGTTGTTGTCGAGACCTAGCAAGATATCGGCTTTGCTGTTGCCGCCCTCAAGACGTAAACGGTTCAGAATAGACACGCCATCTTCTAGAGCGACAAAATTCACATCACAACCACACTTCTCTTCGAATGCTTTTTCAACGGCAGGACGAGGGCCCCAATCCGCAGCAAAAGAGTCATAGGTGTATATAGTCAAAGTGTTGTCTGCAGCAAAGGCAGAAAAAGAAATAGCTGTAGTAACAGCAAGGGTAGTTAATGTGAATTTCACTGGACGCTCTCCATGGTCTGAGCGGCACAGGTTTGAGGGAGGAGAACGGTAGAGGTTGTTCCTAACTCAATTCCTACGCCAGCATTATCTGGTTCAGGTTTACGGGTCCCAAGCACCTGCTTGATCTCAGCTCGCATTCATTATTTGAATGGTTCGCTCCCCGATGAGTGTTCAGAATTGTAATTTGATTTTTAACAATAAGCTATCAAGTTTGGATCAATTACGTTGATCGTAACCCCAACGTGGCACTAAACCTTGTTCGATACCAAGGTGATCTAGAATACGCGCCACCATAAAGTCGACCAGATCTTCAACTGACTTGGGTTGATGATAAAAACCCGGAGCTGCAGGCATGATCGTTACGCCCATGGTCGAAAGTTTGTGCATGTTCTCGAGATGAAGCGTCGAAAATGGCGTCTCGCGAACCACCAACAACAATTGGCCTCGCTCTTTCATGACTACGTCTGCTGCTCGCTCAATCAGGTTATCTGATAGACCATGAGCAATCGAAGCCAAGCTTCCCGCTGAACATGGACAAACGACCATCTGTTTAGGTGCTGCTGAACCAGAGGCAACCGGCGAGAACCAATCATCTTTGCCACACACCACCAGCTTTTCAGGGTCGCAGCCAAGATGTTTAACCAAAGCTTGTTTCGCCGCATCTGGCCCAGCAGGTAACTTAAGTTCATGCTCGGTCGCCAATACCACTCGCGCTGCCGATGAAATCAGCAAGTAGACCTGATAATCGGCTGCCAAAAGGCATTCAAGTAAACGCAGGCCATAAGGCGCACCGGATGCGCCAGTGAAAGCAAGGGTTATCGCTTTATCGTGTTTTGTCATGTTCTCAATTACTTCAAATTATAAGGTCGTGGATGCCGTTAGCCTTTGAGTGCCAATCCATCCAACAGTTTTTGATGAATGCCACCAAAGCCACCATTACTCATTACCAAAATTTGGTCGCCAGCTTGTGCCTCTGAGACAATTTTAGCAACGAATGCATCCATGTCATCACTCACGTGTGCCGGTTGGTGACAAGCGTCTGCAACATCTTGAACTGACCAATCAATGTTATCCGGTTGGAATAAGTAGGTAGAATCCGCCTGCTTCAACGAATCAGCCAGTATTTCTTTGTGCACACCACGTTTCATGGTGGCGGAACGAGGCTCTAAAACGGCAATGATTTTTTTCGAGTCGACCTTATTACGTAAGCCGCCGAGCGTAAGTTCAATCGCCGTTGGGTGATGAGCAAAATCATCATAAACAGACACACCTGCCACCTCGCCTTTAAACTCCAAACGGCGCTTAGTATTAATAAAGGTAGCTAGTGATTCACAAGCAAGGTCAGGTGTCACGCCCACATGACGTGCAGCTGCAATCGCCATCAAAGCATTATTTACGTTGTGGTCGCCCACTAAATCCCAATTTACGGTTCCAACACATTCATTTTGGAAGTAAACCTCAAATTGAGAGCCATCATTGACCAGTTTCTTGGCATCCCAGTCGCCTTGCTCGCCACTCGATTCAGTTTCACTCCAGCAACCGCGAGCTAGAACATCTTCAATAGCGCTGTCTTGCTTAGGTGAGAAAATGCGACCATTGCTTGGCACAGTACGCACCAAATGATGAAATTGTCGCTTAATCGCTTCAAGATCGTCAAAGATGTCCGCATGATCGAACTCTAGGTTATTCATCACTAAGGTTCTTGGGTGGTAATGAACGAACTTAGATCGTTTATCGAAAAAAGCACTGTCGTATTCGTCGGCTTCTACCACGAAGAACATGCTTTCACCAAGGCGAGCAGAGATACCAAAGTTACCCAACACTCCGCCAACTAAGAAGCCCGGTGCATAGCCACAGTCTTCCAAGATCCAAGCCAACATACTGGAAGTTGTGGTTTTACCGTGAGTACCGGACACCGCAAGAACCCAGCGGTCATGCAATAAGAACTCTTGCAGCCATTGTGGACCAGAGGTGTATCTAAGGTTGTTATCCAACACATACTCAACACACGGATTACCGCGGCTCATTGCGTTACCGATAACCACGAGATCTGGCCTTGGTTCTAATTGGCTAGGGTCGAACCCTTCAATAATTTCAATCCCTTGTGATTCCAACAAGGTGCTCATTGGTGGGTAAACATTCGCGTCACTACCCGTAACCTTGTGACCTAATTGACGAGCCAATACCGCAGCACCACCCATGAAGGTGCCACAAATTCCTAAGATATGAATATGCATAAATTGCTTCCAAACGCTTGGCTAAATAAACAGTGCCTAATTAAAACGGCTTGCACTCATTATCATTAAATGGCGATTAAAAGCGAGCGGCAATGCAAAACAAATTGAGTCGACATAGTAAGTGAGATCTGTGTCGCTTAGTTCATTACCATTAAAAAGATCTAACCTTTAGAATTTAGGTAAGCGTCTAGATGAATAAAGCCCACTCAAGAGGCCGAATCTACAGTGCTCAAATCCCCCCTAATATTGAGAGAAGTTTAAGGAAATAACATGTCTGAGATGCGCACCCTTGGTGAGTTCATTGTTGAGAAACAGAGTGACTTCCCCCATGCAAGCGGTGATCTATCATCCCTTTTATCGTCTATTCGACTTGCTGCAAAAATTGTTAACCGTGAGATCAACAAGGCTGGCCTAGTCGACATCACTGGCGCTGTTGGTACAGACAACGTGCAAGGTGAAGAGCAGCAAAAGCTAGACCTTTACGCGAACGACAAATTTAAAGCGGCTCTAGAAGCCCGTGACCAAGTTTGTGGTGTTGCAAGTGAAGAAGAAGACGAAGCTGTCGCCTTCAATAAAGAGCTCAACAAAAACGCAAAATACGTTGTACTGATGGATCCACTAGATGGCTCATCAAACATCGATGTAAATGTATCGGTTGGTACAATTTTCTCTATCTACCGTCGAGTATCACCGATCGGTACACCACCAACACAAGAAGATTTCTTACAGCCCGGACACAAGCAAGTAGCCGCGGGTTACGTGATTTACGGTTCTTCAACCATGCTTGTATACACAACAGGTGCTGGCGTAAATGGCTTCACCTACGACCCATCACTGGGTACCTTCTGCCTATCTCATGAAAACATGATGATTCCAGACGAAGGTAAGATTTACTCAATCAACGAAGGTAATTACATCCGCTTCCCTACGGGTGTTAAGAAGTACATCAAGTACTGCCAAGAAAATGAGCCAAGCGACAACCGCCCTTATACATCACGTTACATCGGTTCTCTAGTATCAGATTTCCACCGTAACCTTTTGAAAGGCGGCATCTACTTGTACCCAAGCACGCAAAGTCACCCTCAAGGTAAACTGCGTCTGCTTTACGAGTGCAACCCAATTGCTTTCCTTATGGAACAAGCGGGCGGCATCGCTTCAGACGGTGCTCAACGTATCATGGATATCAAACCAACTGAGCTGCACCAACGTGTACCTTTCTTTGTTGGCTCAACAAACATGGTTCGCAAAGTAGAAGAGTTTCTTGAGCTGAACCCTGAGTAACCCTCTCATTTCATTCTCAAACTAACGCTATTAAAAAGCCAGCACCTCAGTGCTGGCTTTTTGTTGTCTCGTAAGGTGATTAACTAGTTAGGAATCATTGTTCCGCTGACACCAGTTACCCGAAAGTATTTCTTTATTAGCTGTTAGATCAAGCTGATACAAATATACCCATGCTAATCCAAATATAGTCTCTATTTGCTCGCGACGATACTCAACAGGAACATCTTCTAGCCGATCGAGCGACTCTAAAATTTCGTCGTTAATGATATAGACCTCACCAGCGACACTTTTCTTTCCCAAAATCATCGCCGGATAGGCACCTAAATCAAAAAGTGCGTATTCCTTAGGTGTATCAAACTGCCCTAATAAATCGCAGCCCTGCAAATAATGGTGATTGGACTGACCTTGCCTCAAGGTTCCATAGACAAAAACAAGATGCTGCATATGCCCTCCCATACGGCTCTACTCGAACTCAAATTGATAGAGAAGATCCACAGCACTGTCTAGGCCAGAAACAGCTTCAACATAGAGATCCTGCATCAATCTATAACGAACGGTAAACTCACCTAACGAGTTAAAGATACCCACACCATACTTCACCTGTAAGCCAGGCAGGATGTAACCACTTACCGTCACTTGAGAGTCATCGCCAGAGCCTGCAGTATCCAGTTGCAAGTCCTTTACACCAAAGGCTTCACCGATTTCACCAACAACCTTACCACTCTTCGCTAAACTCAAACCGATTAAAGTCGTTGTCATCGAACCGCTCGACTCACCGTCGATATCTTGGCCACGCAAAATATAAGACAGTGCGTTCGCTTGTGGCATCGCTGGGTCAGAATAAATCTCGATGGTAGGCTCTGTCGCAGGGCCAGTCACTCGAATACCAGCGGTCACGTCATCCTGAGTATTATCAGGATTACGAATCGCGTTGATGGCTACGTATGGCTGATCCGGTGGTCCATTCATTAGGATCTTACCCTCTTCGATCAAGAGGTCTTGCCCGAATGATTGATAAGTACCATCGACGATGTTCACTTCACCTGTAATAAATGGACCTTGGTCTTTTTGAGCCACGTTGAGCTTACCGACCAAATCACCTTCAAGACCGAAGGCAGACAGTTTAAAGTCATCACCAATGGAGATATTAATATTCGTCATCACATTGAATGGAATCGTATCTTCGTTTTCTGGCTCTAGATCTTTATTCAAAATAACCTGATCAGAAGAGACGCCAAACGCTGACGGTGGTAAATCTTCAACAACAATTCGTCCCCATGGTAATGCAATATCACCGGTGATTTTCGCCAGATCTGGTGTGACATCAATAGTCATATCAGGTACGACCTTCACCTTAACCATCGGTGGGATATCAACCATCAACTCATCAGCGAAAACTCTAACGTTCGAGTGCCATGCTTTAAGATCTTGCCAATCTCCGGTTCCCTCAATATCAAGGTGACCATCAGGTGTTTCGACATTCGCATCCAGTTTTGCACTATAACCATCAAAGTCGAGGTCGATGCGGCCATCTTTCACATCAACAGGCGTAACATCGCCTTTGACTTGAATACCATCAACAGAGAATTGACCAAAGACTTGAGGGTGCATCAGAGAGCCTTTAACTTGAAGATCACTCTCAAGGTCGGCTTTCAATAAGCTGTATTCACCTAGAATTGGTTGTAAGAAATCAAGATGGAACGTGGTCAGCTTAATTGCCGCATCGACCATTTTGTCTTCGGCAAGAATATCCGGTAACGACACCGTGCCAGACAGGTCACCATTGTCGGAAACATCCAACTTAAAATCGGCATCCAGTTTGTTGTCTTTCAGTTGGGCATTCAATGCAACGCTTTCCCAACCCAGTGTGATTGGCTCACCCACTTGTTGAACAACCTGACCTTTCGGCATATCAACGCTTACCGTGACTTCAGGCTCATCTTGTTCAGACCACTTTGCATGAGCAGTCGCATTGACTAAGCCCTGTAATTGCGTCTCTTTAGGCACAAAGGCTTTAATCTGCTCGAAATCGAATTGATTGATGGCTACCTTGGCCTCACCCGATTTTCCGACACGAACGTCTTCATCCAAACACACGCTCGAACCCGATTGTTTCCAACAGTGCGCTTGAACATCGGCAAACTGTTTATCAATATCCGCATTTATCGCGACAGGTTGATCTAACACCCAAGGACCTTGCTGAGTGGTGATTTTGACTCTGTCTAACGATCCATACCAAATAAGAGAAGGCTTTTGAATCAACTCTCCGGAAATAGCTAAGCTTGTAGACACGATGTCGGATATCACATCAAGTGTCACTGTGTGTTTCTTCTCACCACCACTCACCGTGAGATCAATGCTTTTTACGCTCTGATCTTGATAGGTTAGGTTGTTAGCTTTTAATTCAAGATCAGCTTGAGCTTCAGGCAATGGCAGAGGAACCACAGAACCATTAAGCGACAAGGATTCTAGTGTTGCTTCGTTATTCCAATCTACCTTATCCACATTTAAAGCGAGATCGACTTCAGGCTTTTTCGTTGGACCACTGAGCTGGATGTTACCAATCACTTTACCTTTCAAATCAGGGACGCTTTTTACAAGCTCAGGGAAGTGAATCTCAACACCCATGTCCCATTTCTTATCAAGCTCACCCTGAGCCTTAATCGAGTTAACACCGTGAGCTAAGCTCAAACCACTGGTTTTCAGTTTTGGTTCACCGCTCGCGCTGCGATCCGACGCTGACAACTGACCTTCGATATCCAGAGGGTATTCTCGCAAGATCCCTTCAATATCCAATTTAGGCAGTTCAATCGCCCAGCCGCCCGCTTCCGTCAACTCACCTGAGGTGACGATGTTTCCACTAATGTTGCCCTCAGCTTCTGGCCACTGCAGACCCGGTTGAATATCTTTGAGTGTCACGTCAGCTTGCCAGTTAACGAGACTCTTCCAGTTCGCTTTAACGACACCGTTAAGCTCACCGCCTAGCGTGTTGAGCTTTAGACGCTCGAGAACAATTTGTTCCGTCGTGCCTTTACCCTGTAGATCGATGGCTAATTCAGGGATTTCCTTACCATCGGCTTCACCTTTAAGAAGAACATTAAAACCATCTAGTGAGCCATCAGCTTTAAATTGCTCAATTGTCGCTTGGTAATCGCTTTTTCCGGTAAGGGGCCACTGTGCTTGTCCGCCCTCTAAAAGAAGGTCAAATGGCAGAGTCGGTTCTAAGGGTTGAATATCCCCAGACAACTTTGCCTCAATCAGCTCAGAAAATTGGGAGTCTAGGTTTAGCTTAGCCACGCTGCCTTGTGCTTTCAGAGACAACTTCTGCCCAACAAGGTCGGTTTCTTTCACCAACGCATCCAAAGAAAGTTCTAGCGGGTAACCGCCCTTGAGCTCAACCTTCGTGGTTAGATTGGCGCTTGCTTGTGGCATATCGAGTTCGAGAGTTGAAACATCAACCGTGTGTTTGCCCGCGCGAGCTTCTAGCCCAAGGTGGTTAACAACGATTGGTGTTTCTTGTTCTAAGGTGAAACGGTTGAGGTCAAAACGCTCCAACACAACCTGCAGAGGAATCCAGACTTCCGGCAATTCGATAGCCGTTTTAACGGCAGCTTTTGGCTCAACCTTTTCTGCTTGCGGTTCTTCTGTCGACTCAGCGAGTTTAACCTTAAGATCATTGAATAAGGTTGGCGATACAGTTAGCTTTTCGCCCTGCATACTCAAAGCCGTAGAGAACAAGCTCCATTCAATTTCATGCCCTAAGATATTCAACTTGATATCAGACAAAGCGATACGGTTGATTACGATTGGCAACGGTGTTTTTACCGATGTTACGGGCGGAGTAGGTTCTGTTTCTTCTGTAGAGGCCGGAGGCAGTTCAGTAAATGCGAAGTCCAATCCTTGAATCGCTAAACGATCGACACACAACTTAGGGTCGAGCAGACAGCGAGGATTAATCGCCAAGTTCAGCTTTTGAACTTTGGTGTCTATATGCAGGCTGTCATCTTTAAACTGAACATTATTAAGCGTAAAGCTCGGGAACAGAGCCCCTTTAGTGCTTTCCACTTTAAGCTGTGGCAACGCTTTTTCAGCGCCCCACAACACAGTGTTCAACCCTGGATTGGTGAACAAAACAAAACCTAGCAAGGCTATCAACAACAGCAAAATAGACGTCAATGAGATCGACGTCCACTTGATGCACTTGCCCATCACTTTGATCATAATTCTGGCCCTAAACTAAAGTGTAACTGGAACTCATCACCTTTTTCTGCATCTAGACCCCAAGCAAAATCCAAACTCACTGGACCAACAGGTGACGCCCAACGAACACCGACGCCGGTGCCGTGTTTCCATTCGGGTTTGTCATTAAATGCATCACCAATGTCGTAGAATGCTGCGCCCCACCAGTTTCCAACCAAGCGGTATTGGTATTCAAGCGAGCTGGTTGCAATGAATTTGGCACCCGTTAGTGCGCCACTTTCATCTCGAGGAGAGATCGACTCATAACCATAACCACGAATGCTATTGTCACCACCAGCAAAGAATCTTAGGGAGGGAGATAGCTTATCAAACTCGTCGGCAAAGTTGCCGCCAAATTGAAGTCGAGTTAAGCCTCGGTGATTGTCGCCAATGCTTCGAATCCAAGCGGTTTGACCTTGAAAACGAACAACCTTAGTTTCAGATAACAAGGTATCATCACCCGCTTCAACCATAATGGTTTGTTTATCGCCCCACATCGGCATCGAACCGCCTCGCGTTCGAGTGCGTGAGAAAGAGATACCCGGCAGCACAAATTGCGCTAAATCATCCTGCAAACCTTGCTCATAGTTTTCGACCAAGTATCGAATGAAGACCGTGCGTTGCCAACCGTTATCCAGTCGCCAATATCTTTCTAGCGCTAAGTTTGACTCCAAACTCTTGGTATCACGATTATCCAAGTTTTTCATACCGTACTTAACTTGATAGTAGTCGTTCAGCACGTCATCCAGAGGGATTTTATAGGTAGCGGTAATCGTCTGTTCAGGTTTAGAAATCGACAGGCTGCTATTGAAGCTATGGCCTTGTTCATTAACCCAAGGTTTTTTCCACTTCAGAGTGCCTTTTACGCCAAGGTCGGTGGATACACCGATACCCGTTTCGATTTGGTTACGAGCTTGCGGAGCAAGGCTAACCTTCATCGGGATCTCTCGGCCTTCGCCTAACTGGCTTAAATCTGGTTCAACAAATACCGAGGAGAACCAATCCGTATTGGACAGGTTTTGGTTGTACTCACCGACTTTGGTGATTGAGTAAGGTTCGCCATCCTCAAATGGTTTAAGTGACTGCACCTTATCTTCTTCTATCTGGCTACCAGTAACCTGAGTAGTACCAAAGTGATAGCGGATACCACTGTTATAATGAAGACGAACATAAGCGCGGTTCAATTCAGGAGCGACTTCTAGCTTACTAAGATCATAAGCACCATCGAAGTAGCCTTTCGCTAAGCCAAGGTTGCGGATCGACGATTTCAAAGAGTCATAATTACCATGATTCAGAGTCGAACCTTTAGACAAGCTACTCTTCGCTATCAAGGCTAAAAAGTCTGGGTCATCCTTGGCTTCACCAGTTAGAACGATATCTGAAGTATAAATAACAACAGGCTCTCCCGGCTCAACCGTAACGGTCATTTCGGTATCATCTTCGGAGTGAGTAAATGTGATTTTAGGGTGGTAGTAGCCTAACGCATTCAGGG
This sequence comes from Vibrio sp. 10N.222.52.B7, assembly GCF_041474275.1. NCBI lineage: Bacteria > Pseudomonadati > Pseudomonadota > Gammaproteobacteria > Vibrionales > Vibrionaceae > Vibrio > Vibrio sp. 10N.222.52.B7. The sequence continues at coordinate 35,823 of NZ_JBFRTU010000017.1, forward strand.
CTTCTTTAATCATAGATTCCAAGCGGGATTGGAATCTTAGTGAAACCGAATACTCTTCTTCAGGGATCGCACTCAGATAAGCATCAACATTATCCTCAAGCGCTCCATCTAGCCCTTTGATTTCAAGGGAAACGTCAGCGAAAGTGAGCGTCGATGACAATAGAGTGCCAATCAGAACTGGTAAAGTTTTTCTTATCATGTTTAATTGGTGAAGAAGTTATCAATACGTTAATAAGTGAAAAGAAATAATACCGCTAAATAGGCATTGAGTCTGTAATAAATCCTGGAATAACACGGTCTAATTTAAAGACTTATTCAATATTGACCAACAGTTAATATGAACCCACGTTAAATAAAAGCCAGCGCGGTAAACGTATGCGAAAAGGAATATAACATGCTAAACAAACAACAACTGGTTTCTGCAGCAACCGCACTACCGGGAAATGCTGACCCAATTCGAATCACTGAGCGCCATTTCGTCAATCAAACCGACCTGCTCGATGCACCCACGGGCTCTCAACAAGAAGTCCTGTTTGGTATGGGGTGCTTCTGGGGAGCTGAGCGTTTGTTTTGGCAATTGGATGGCGTTATTTCAACATCCGTTGGTTACGCTGGCGGATACACAGTTAATCCCACTTATGAACAAGTATGTACTGGGCAAACCGGCCATACCGAGGTCGTTCGTGTCATATTTGATAGTGAACAAACCTCTCTAGCTCGAATACTTGAAACCTTTTGGGAGCGTCATGACCCAACTCAAGGGATGCGCCAAGGCAACGATTTAGGGACTCAGTACCGTTCTGCGATTTACACCTTCAGTGAAGAACAACAATCTATCGCTGAGCACTCTAAACGTGAATATCAACGAGCAATGACTGAATCTTTAGGCAACGAGATCACGACGGAAGTTCTGCCTGCTGGAAAATATTTTTTCGCAGAAACCTACCACCAGCAATACCTAGCTAAAAATCCGAATGGGTATTGCGGGTTGGGTGGAACAGGTGTGTGCTTCCCTCCACAATAAAGTGCCGTTCGACATACCATCGTGAACGACACGCATTAAAAAAGGGCTTCCATCAGGAAGCCCTTTTCATTGTTAATCTATTCGGTGCAAGACAAATCGATAAAGCTCAGTTACACCGGCAACGCTGCAATGGTGCCGTTAACTTCTTTAAAAATAGTGAGCTTTTGTTTGTCTGAAACTTCAGGAAGTAGCACCTTGCCTTGGTCGAAGCGAAACTCTCCAACACCTTCAATAGCAAATTGGCCTTTGAACAGGACTTTAACGAAACGCGCCACCTGACGTGGACGGTAAGTAGAAAATTTTCTTAACATAATACAACCTCAATTCCATTTGAGTACTACAGTCACATACCTGAACAGCGTCGCTGTTCAAAGCACATTTAATCGCTAATTCCTTTAGCAAACAGCAAGATAATCTATTGTTCATCTTGATATTGATGCATTATACCTTTTGGTAACAAGCCTGCAACTTCTTTCTACGTCGTACGATAAAAAAGTTAAAGAGGCATTTTTCAAATTTCATATTATACTTCCTGTGCAAACCAATAAGCGGAACAAAAATATAATGAAAAACAAAACTCTACTGGCTTTTCTAGCCGCAACCTCTCCACTCTTCGCCAATGCTCACAACCTATCAGTAGGCGCTACCCTGCCTGCCGTTGATGTGAGTAACTATGGTGAGATTGTTCTAAACGACGGAAATACTGGATATCAAGCTTGGGCAACCAATGATCTTCTAGGTAAAGTTCGCGTCGTTCAAGCTATCGCTGGCCGCAGCAGCTCTAAAGAGCTCAACGCACCACTGATGGCAGCCATTACCGCATCGAAATTCTCAGAAGACAGCTACCAAACCACCACTATCATCAACCAAGATGATGCGATTTGGGGTACTGGGTCTTTTGTTAAGTCGTCTGCCGAAAGCAGCAAAGAAGAATTTCCATGGTCTTCTATGGTCCTAGATGAAGACGGCGCCGTTGCGTCAACATGGGCTCTAAAAGAAGAAAGCTCAGCGATTATCGTTCAAGACAATCAAGGTAAAATCTTGTTTGTAAAAGAAGGTGCATTAAACGAATCAGAAGTCACTCAAGTCATTGAGTTGATTAAAGCGAGCCTTTAATAAGATATTCGCGTCTTTTTCGAGACCTAACCAAAGGATATTGTTATATTATAACAGTATCCTTTTTTTAATTCTGTGGTTAATCATCCTGATGTGGCAAAACACACCCAACAATGTGAAACGCAAAACAGGCTTCTTGCTTGGGCTTATGCTCATGTTAAGCGTGTTAGCCGCAACACACATTGTGGATATCGCACCAGAGCACCACACCTCACACCATTGTGAGCTGTTTTCGCTTAATCAGTTCATCACAGCGCACTCACTACCACAGATTCCAGAGTTCCATTCGGAATTTACTGTCGCTATCACAGAGTCAGTAACTTCACTACAGCGGCTATATTTCGCTTATTTGGCACGCTCACCTCCTGTAAATATCGCTTAATTACCACTACTTTTTAATTAACCTTTATTCAGGAAAAAACATGAAACCTACTTTTTTAGCCGTTGTTATCGGCATGACTGTCTCTACAAATGTTCTAGCTAACGAAGAATTCCGCTCTCATGATGCACACGTACATGGCCAAGTTGAAGTAAACATCGCGCAAGATGGGCAAGAATTGCTTGTTGAAGTGACAGCTCCCGGCGCTGATGTGGTTGGGTTTGAACATGCTCCAAAAACTGCAGAACAGAAGAAAGTGTTTGAACAGGCTATCGCACAATTAAACAAGCCAGAAGAGCTGTTTAGTTTTAACAATGCGAGTTGTACTCTGAAGTTCAAGTCAGTAGCAAACACCTTAGAAGGCGGTCATGACGACCATGAAGGCCATGACCATGCGGAACACGGTCATGGCGACCACAAAGACCATGATCACGCTGAACACGATCATGACGACCACAAAGACCATGACCACGCTGAACACGATCATGATGACCACAAAGACCATGACCACGCTGAGCACGATCATGATGACCACGAAGGTCACGACCACCACGATCATGAAGGCCACGATCACTCAGAAGGTGGCCACGGTGAGTTCACTGTTGAGTACCACTATGAATGTTCAGATGTTGCTAAGCTAGACACAGTTAGCACTCAGTGGTTCTCTAAGTTCAGCAACACTGAAAAAATGACGGTGAACCTACTAACAGACACAGCTCAAGTACAAGAAGTGCTTAACGCAGAGCGTATTAGTTTCCGATTCTAATCACTCATAGATCGGATTAAACGTAAAATAAACAGCCAGGTAAGTCATCGCTTACTTGGCTGTTCAAATCGGTGTGTTCCTGGGAATTTATGTTTCAAATTACTGTCCAGTAGATACACCGCTTTAATTATTGGAGCTAGCATGTCTTCTGACAGTTCATCACTTGTGGTCAAACTCGAAAATATCAGCTTTCGTTGGAAGCCTGAATTACCACCAACGCTAGAGATCCCCTCTCTTCACATCCAAGCCCAAGAGCACCTTTTTATTAAAGGACCAAGTGGTTGTGGAAAATCAACTTTGTTAGGGCTACTGACCGGAATCAACCAAGCTGAGCAAGGAGAAGTCTCTATCCTTGATCAAGACCTCACTCAGCTTACACCTCGTCAAAGAGATAAATTCAGAGCCGATCATATTGGTTATATTTTCCAACAATTTAACCTGCTTCCTTATCTATCAGTTATCGATAACGTGACGCTTCCTTGCCAGTTTTCACAGATTCGTAAACAGCAAGTCGCTGAAAGCCAGAAAAGCTTACAAGAGACGGCTCGAGAGTTGTTACTCCGATTAAAGCTACCTCAAGCTTTAATGGACAAGCCCGTTACCGAGTTGAGCATCGGTCAACAACAACGTGTTGCTGCCGCTCGTGCTTTGATCGGCCAACCCAAAATCATTATTGCCGACGAGCCAACCTCGGCTTTGGATCATGACAACCGAGAAGCTTTTATCGAACTGTTGTTAGAACAAGCCAACCAGGCAGGTTCTACTCTTATCTTTGTTAGCCATGATCCAACACTAGAAAAGTTGTTCACTCGAACCATAGATTTAAAAACCGTTAACCAAGCTAAGGTTGTCGTATGAAAGTAATTACTCACTTAGCCTTAAAAAGCGTACTCAACCGTAAAGCCACAGCCATTCTAACTATTCTCACTGTGGCTGTATCCGTCATTCTATTACTCGGTGTGGAACGTGTAAGAACCGAAGCTAAGAGCAGCTTCGCCAATACGATTTCAGGTACTGACCTTATCGTCGGTGGCCGCTCTGGTCAGGTAAACCTGCTGCTTTATTCCGTATTTAGAATCGGTAATGCGACCAACAACATCGACTGGAAAAGCTATGAAGAATTTAGCCAGCACAACGCAGTAAAGTGGGCGATACCAATATCATTGGGCGATTCACACAAAGGCTTCCGTGTGATGGGTACAAATCATAGTTACTTTGAAAACTATCGCTATGGAAGTAAGCAATTACTTACTTTCCAACAAGGTAAAGAGTTTAATCAGCTATTTGACGTAGTGATTGGTGCCGACGTCGCGAAGAAGCTAGATTACAAAATAGGTGATCAAATCATTCTTGCGCACGGTATCAGTGATGTTGCGTTTAGCCGTCACGATAATCTGCCCTTCAAGATTGTGGGAATACTCGCGCCAACAGGAACACCAGTAGACAAAACCGTACACGTATCGCTAGAGGCAATCGAAGCAATTCATGTTGGCTGGGAATCAGGTGCCAACCTCGGGCACACACCGAATGCTGAAGCGCTAAAGCAACGTGACTTCCAACCGAAGCAGATTACCGCGATGATGGTTGGCCTTAAATCGAAGATCCAAACCTTCGCACTGCAACGAGAAATCAATAACTACCGCCAAGAACCTTTAAGCGCCATTATGCCGGGCATTGCGCTTCACGAATTGTGGGGAATGATGGCTGTAGCAGAACAAGCACTACTGATTGTTTCAGGGTTTGTTGTCGTCGCCGGTTTATTGGGCATGCTCAGTAGCCTACTCACTAGCTTGCAAGAAAGGCGCCGAGAGATGGCCATCCTACGTGCGATGGGCGCAAGACCTCGTCATGTGTTTGGTTTACTGATCAGTGAAGCCAGTGCGCTAACCTTCCTTGGCATTACATTAGGTGTTGCAGTATTGTTTGCGCTGATCGCAGTGGTTGCTCCTATTGTGCAACAAAGTTATGGTATCAACATATCGATATCCGCAATCACACCGCATGAGTGGAAACTGCTTATGCTGGTACAAGTTGCTGGAATCATTATCGGCTTTATTCCCGCTTTCAGGGCTTACCGCCAGTCATTGTCTGATGGCATGACGATTCGAATCTAAAATAGGAACCTACGATGCAACGCAAATTCCTACTGATACTTGGGCTACTTCTGTTCCCATTTATCAGTACAGCTCACGCTGAAACCACTCAGAATGACGAATCGGTATTAACACTTGAATGGATTGATTTGATTCCAGAATCAGAACGTGCTCAGCTAGATTCATTTGGTATGCCGATGGTTGACCACAATAGTATGGACAAACCTCAACAATCGACACTTGGTGCTGTTCGCCCAGAGCTGAATGGCAGCACAGTGAAGATTCCTGGCTTTGTGATTCCATTGGAAGGTGATGAGAATATGATCACTGAGTTTCTGCTGGTACCGTACTTTGGCGCATGTATCCACGTGCCACCACCGCCACCGAACCAAATCATCTACGTGAAGTTCCCGAAAGGTGCACCAATACAGCAGTTATGGGATGTGATCTATTTGGTCGGAACGCTGAAAACTGAGTCAATCAGCCATGACTTAGCGCAAACCGGTTATCTTATTGAAGGTACTGCGATTGAAGAGTATGACGACATGTAGTCATTAGAAGGGTGGCTCAAGGATGAGCTGCCGTCACTGAACGAGTGTGATCATTCAATAACAGTTTAATAACGATAATTTTCTTCTGAATTACGCGATGTAATTAGATAAGTAAGCTAGAACAGCGACATAAGTCGCGAGTAATAACCCTATACTAAGCTGTTTCTTCAGCTTGTTATCATTGGCTTGATTCATAACTCCTCCTTGAGAATTACAACAAATTTAACATTTTATTATCACTAGCAAAAGTAAAATTTTGTTGAAACCTTCAACTCTGCACGCAAAATCTAGCCACCAATAAGATAAAGAGTTACATTTTAGACAGTTATACCAATCACAATAAGTAAGTGTTCAGAAATAGCGTAGAAAAAAGGCTTGAGAACCAGGCGGAGCTTTTTGATAAGTGGTTATTCTACAATCAAAAGTTCTAACGCCGTTATCGAGCGTTTTAACAAGCTAGAGCGAGCAATTATTTACTACGATTGGTCTTGAGTCGTCTCCTAACGGTACTCTTATGTCAGAAACCAAACAGCCAGTGATCATTGAGCATGCTAGCGATACACAGCAAAAGCATGAGAAAAAGCCTCATATTGCCGACAGTGCCAGCAGAATGCTGCACATCGCACAAAGCTTCGGCCTCGATTTCTTAATTAGTCATAGTGCCAAGCCAAAGGATAAAGCTGAGAGTACGCTTATCGAACGGGCACTATTGCGAGAGAAAAAACGTAGAGAGCTTCGCCAAAAGAACCTAGAACAGATTCTAAAGTTGGCGCACTCTTCATGTAAGGATGAAGCGGCTGGAGACCCGGATCAGGACTGGCTATACCGTTTCTTCGACATGGCACAAGAGATCCACAATACATCGATGCAGAGGCTATGGGCTCAAGTACTGAAACGAGAAGTCACCAACCCAGGCTCGACGTCGATGAAGGCACTGCAAATCTTAAAAGACATGACGCCAAAGGAAGCACTGACCTTACAAAGAGCAGCTTCATTAGGCTGCAGTTTTGGTAGCGATAACAGCAGAAAGCTCTTACTCGGCTTTAAATCTCATGCTGGGCTATTCAACTTTGGCAAAAGGGACACCACCAACACCATCAACCTTGGTGGGCACAACCTGCCCTACTCCAGCTTGCTCCACTTGATAGAGCTCGGGATTATTCTGGGCACAGAATTAGAATCCGGAGAGATTGATTTCGATCCAGCCCTGCACCTAACCTATCAAGGTAAGAGCATGTCACTGGCACCATTATCAAAAGGCGTGAAGCTGGTTTACTACCGATTCAGCCCTACAGGCAATGAGCTTTGTACCTTGCTCGGTAACAAGCCAAACACGCAGTATTACGATCAACTGATTGCACTATTGAGCCAGAAATTCACAGTACAGACAGAAGTGAAAAGCAGCGTGAATTACACCGTCTAGACACTCTACGGAGCTAAAATAGACGGTGTAAAAAGTGAAGTATTAAGAGGAATAAAGAGAATCTAGGGGATAGGTTTCTTGTCTCGGTAAACCAAGGCTGTACTACTTATCAGTCATGAATAAGTCGATAAGTAAGTGAACAGCCTTAGTCGTACCAACGATCTCAATTGGCTAAAATATTTCGCTTCTCCAACGCATCAATACACAGTTCGACCAATTCATCGAGTGTCTTCTCACCTGCAGGTAGATCAATCTCAGGGCTCAGAGGCGCTTCGTACACTGAACTAATACCTGTGAAGTTCGGGATTTCTCCGGCACGTGCTTTCTTATACAGACCTTTAGGGTCACGCTGTTCGCAAACCTCTAATGGAGTATTGACGAACACCTCAAGAAACTCACCTTCCGGCAATAAATCTCTCACGAGTTGCCTTTCAGCTTGATGCGGAGAAATAAAGGCTGACAGTACAATCAAACCAGCATCTGCCATCAATTTAGCAAGCTCACCAATACGACGGATGTTCTCTCGACGATCTTGCTCAGAGAAGCCAAGGTCGCTACATAAGCCATGACGCACATTGTCACCATCCAATAAATAAGTATGGTAACCAAGCTGTGCCAAACGATTTTCTAATGCTCCAGCGACTGTCGATTTACCAGAACCAGACAACCCCGTGAACCAGAGCACGGCTGGCTTTTGTGATTTCAGATCCGCGCGAAATGTTTTATCAATCGAGTGTTGATGCCACACAACATTCTCATCTTTGGGTTTGAGTACTGCGGTCATAATTAGTCCTTTAAATAAACAGCATTAAAATGGGAAAAAATAAGGAATTAGGGTCAGCACCAAGCCCGAATATACAATCGAGATTGGAATGCCGATACGCAGATAATCCGTTAAATGGTAATTACCTACGCTATAAACAAGTAAGTTGGTTTGGTAGCCGTATGGAGAGATAAAACTGGCACTGGCACCAAACAGTACCGCCATGATGAACGGCATAGGGTCAACGCCATAACCTACTGCCATACTGTAGCCAATCGGAAATGAGAGTGCTGCAGCCGCATTATTGGTCACCAGCTCTGTCAAAACCAAAGTCATAAAGTAGGTAGCAACTAACGCACCGAATACGCCCCAGCCATTAAACGCCTCCATAAACATCAGCCCCATCCGCTCAGATAAACCCGATGAAATCATCAGTTGAGCAATAGAAAGTGCAGAGCCCACGATCACCACAATATCGACTGGGAAACGGCGGCGGAGCTCACCCAGTTGCACCACGCCAAATGCCACCAGCAACAGTAGAAAACCAGCTAAGCCTTTGATAATAGGTACTGCATCGATAAGGGCTAAACCAATCACGCTAGCAAAGCCGAGCAACACGAACGTCGATTTGTCGGCATCAAGCTTGGCACTCGAATCTAAGTCATTCATCAACACAAACTCTTTGTTGTGTTGTTGGCGCTGTTCTTCAAAGCGTTTACCTGGAACCAAAATCAAGGTATCACCAGCGGTCAATGTGATATTCCCTAGCCCACCTTCTAGGCGTTCATGGCCACGACGAATAGCAACCACAACCGCATCGAAACGGTCTCTAAACTGGCTAGTTTTCAGGGTTTTGTTACAAAAACTTGCTGATGAACTCACCACCACTTCAACAAAGCTCTGGCCATTCAAATGATGCTGACCAAACAGAGTCAGTCCTTGAATTTCTTGCAGTGTCGCCACGCTCTCAACATCACCACAAAACAGCAATCGGTCACGAGCTTGAAGAATAAAATCAGGGTCAATCGACGCGGTGGTTTTACCGTCTCGAATCACTTCGGCTAAGAACAGTTTTCTAAGAGCTCTAAGATTATTTTCACTGACGCTACGGCCAACTAATGGAGAACCTGGCTCAACTCGCGCCTCGAGAAAGTAAGGCAGATCATCTTGAGAACCATCATCGTAGCTGGGTAGAAAATAGCTAAGAGGAATAAGGATCAATACCCCACCGACCAAAACCGCTAAACCGATCAAGGTAGGTGTGAAAAAGTTTAAGCTCGGTAAACCTGCATCTTCAACAAAACTATTGATGATCAAATTGGTAGAGGTGCCGATCAATGTCAGGGTGCCACCTAAGATGGCAGCGTATGACAAAGGGATAAGTAACTTAGACGGCGCGTGCTGTTGATTACGTTTGATCGCCCCGATCAAAGAAACAACCACCGCGGTGTTATTAGTAAAAGAAGAAAGTAACGCTGTAGAAATACCCAACTTCGCAACCACGGTACCTAGCCTACCTTCAGAGATATTGCGGCTAACCCAGCTGATTAAGCGAGTTTTCTCCAACGCACTTGATGCGAGGATCAGAAGAATTAAAGTCAGTAACGAGGAGTTAGTGAAGTTATTAGCCAAGCTCGACAAGTCGATCATGCCAGCCATAAAAGCAATAAACGCCGCGCCAGCAAAGATAAAGCTTGGCTTAATACGGGTAACGAGCAGGCAAGTAATGATGCCGAGCAAAATCGCTAATACAAATCCTTGTTGCCACATATACTCGTCCTTTATGGCGGAAACGATCGGTTTCCGCCTGATTCAATAAGCTGTTACTTGGTCGTTTATGACTTCAGTAGTTGGCTTAGATCTTTGGCATCCCAATGAGGGAAATGTTTGCGAACCAATGCGTTGAACTCAAGTTCAAATGCAGAGAAGTTACCGACTTGCTGTTCAACAGAGTCCAAACGGTCTCGAATCAAACCCGCGCCAACCGTCACGTTGGTTAGTCGGTCGATAACGATGAAGCCACCGGTATCGGCACTTTCACGGTATTTATCCAGCGCGACAGTCTCGTTCAGTGACCATTCACACAAGCCAATGCCATTCAATGGCAACTCATCGACAGCGTGAGTCGATAGGTTGTTGATGTCGTATTGGTGACGAACCGTTTCAACCTGACCAACGGTTTTCTTGCCTGCGATCTTGATGTCGTAAGCTTTGCCCGGTTGCAATGGTTGCTCTGTCATCCACACGATGTCAGCCAATACGTGGTTAGTGGATTCAATCTGCGCGTTTTCTAGCACAATCAAATCACCACGACTGATATCAATCTCATCTTCAAGGGTCAGTGTTACTGCCAAGCCCGCTTGCGCAGACTCCAAATCACCATCAAAAGTTACAATGCGTGCAACCTTAGAGGTTTTACCCGACGGCAGCGCCTTGATTTCATCACCGACACTGACACGGCCAGAGGCAACGGTGCCAGCAAAACCGCGGAAGTCTAAGTTAGGACGATTGACGTACTGAACTGGGAATCGGAATTCACCTGCCGAACGCTTTTGGTCAATGTCGACGTTCTCTAACACTTCTAGCAGAGATGGGCCTTCGAACCATGCAAGCTCTTTACTTGGTGCAGCAACGTTGATGCCTTCAAGCGCCGATACTGGCAAGATCTGAATATTGGTTTCACCTTCTAGGTTTTCTGCAAACTCTAGATACTGATCGCGAATCTCTTCAAAACGATCTTGTGAATACTCCACAAGATCCATCTTGTTTACAGCAACGATGAAATGCTTCAAACCAAGCAGGTTAGAGATAAACGAGTGACGACGTGTTTGATCCAGAACGCCCTTACGAGCATCAATCAAGATCACCGCCAGATCACACGTTGAAGCGCCTGTTGCCATGTTGCGCGTATACTGCTCATGCCCAGGAGTATCAGCAATAATGAACTTACGTTTTTGAGTCGAGAAGTAGCGGTAAGCCACATCGATCGTGATCCCTTGCTCACGCTCAGCCTGCAGACCATCAACAAGCAGTGCCAAATCAGGTTTCTCACCTGTCGTTCCCACTCGTTGGCTATCCGAGTGAACCGCCGCTAGCTGATCTTCATAAATCTGTTTTGTATCATGGAGTAAGCGACCGATTAGCGTACTTTTACCGTCATCTACCGAGCCACAAGTTAAAAATCTAAGCATAGATTTATGCTGATGCTGACTTAGATAACCTTCAATCCCTAGTTCAGCCAATTCGGCTTCTACTGCACTATTCATTTTTCTTTCCTTAGATTCTTAGAAATAACCTTGGCGCTTTTTCAGCTCCATAGAGCCCGACTGATCATGGTCAATCGCTCGACCTTGACGCTCACTAGACGTCGCCACCAGCATCTCTTCAATAATGCCCGTTAGCGTATTCGCCTCAGATTCAACCGCTCCGGTTAATGGGTAACAGCCTAAAGTACGAAAACGAACGTTTTTCTCTTCAATCACTTCACCTTCTTGCAGCTCCATACGGTCATCATCAACCATGATCAGCATGCCATCACGCTCAACTACAGGGCGTTTGTCTGAAAGGTAAAGTGGAACAATATCGATGCTCTCTAGATAGATGTATTGCCAGATATCGAGCTCAGTCCAATTAGATAGCGGGAAGACACGAATGCTTTCGCCCTTATTAACCTGACCGTTGTAGGTGTGCCAAAGCTCTGGACGCTGGTTTTTTGGATCCCACGTATGGTTCTTATCACGGAAAGAATAAACACGTTCTTTCGCACGAGATTTTTCTTCATCACGACGCGCACCACCAAAAGCCGCATCGAACCCATACTTGTTTAACGCCTGCTTAAGGCCCTGTGTTTTCATGATGTCAGTGTGCTTCGAAGAACCATGTACAAATGGGCTACAACCCATCTCAATACCTTCTGGGTTCTTATGTACTAAAAGGTCGAAGCCGTACTTTTTAGCCGTACGATCACGAAACTCAATCATCTCGCGGAATTTCCAATCCGTATCTACATGCAATAGTGGGAATGGAATCTTGCCTGGATAAAACGCTTTGCGAGCTAAATGAAGCATCACAGAAGAATCTTTTCCGATGGAGTACATCATCACTGGGTTATCAAACTCAGCCGCTACTTCACGGATAATATGAATACTTTCCGCTTCGAGCTGTTTTAGGTGGGTTAAACGTTCTTGGTCCATTTCAGTGCTTCCTTTAAGGCTCGCGTTACGAGCAATTCATTACTTGGTCTTGCCAAGCAAGGGATTTAACTCATCCACTTGAGTGAATGGGAGTATTGGCACTAGAAGAAAACAGAAGCTTCGTTTTGAGCTATCCTTGCTATTCATCTGCCTGATACGTCCTTGATATAGGCATTATGACGAGCCCCTCATATTACTGGAAATTCTAAAATTTCATTTTTTATTCGAAAAGCTGATAAGGGATTGAATTTACCGATAAGCCGGTGAAATGAATGAACTAATATTATCGATATCAGTTGCGCATGGATTGAGCAGCTTTGGGAGGCGTCTTGCAGAACACCATAAAGTAATCGATCTAAGTCACGAATTAACATTCGTTGTAATCATTGTTTCATTCGGTTTTGTTACATTACGCAACGAATTTTCTACTATCCACTTTGGAGCTACAAAATGAAAGTTGCAATGAAACCTTTGTCATTGGCTGTACTTGCGGGTCTTGGTTTGACTTTAGCAGGCTGCACAACAACACCAGATACCGATGAAGTGATTAAATTACGTGTCGTAGAAACGACGGATATCCATACCAATCTAATGGATTACGACTACTACAAAGACAAGCCATCGAAAAAAATTGGCTTAGCACGTACTGCAACTCTAGTAAAAGAAGCTCAAAGCGAAGTAACCAACAGCGTATTAGTTGATAACGGTGACTTGCTGCAAGGTAGCCCAATGGGTGACTACATGGCAGACAAAGGCATCGAAGCGGGCGAAGTTCACCCTGCATACAAAGCTATGAACCAACTAAGCTACGACGCTGCAAACCTAGGTAACCACGAATTCAACTACGGTCTTGAGTTCCTAGAAGAATCGATCAACGACGCTGATTTCCCTTACATCAGTGCTAACGTTTACGACGCAGAAACCAAAGAACACTACTTCACGCCTTACATCATCAAGACGCACACGTTCGAAGATACTGCTGGCGTAGAGCACGAAGTAAAAGTGGGTTACATCGGTTTTGTTCCACCACAAATCATGACGTGGGATAAGAAGAATCTAGAAGGCAAAGTGATCGCTCGCGATATCATTGAGACGGCTAACGAGTTAGTGCCTCAAATGAAAGCGGAAGGTGCAGAGGTTATCGTTGCTATCCCTCACTCAGGCGTATCAACTGACCCATACAAAAATGGCGAAGAGAACTCAACGTTCTACCTATCTGAAGTAGACGGCATCGATGCGATCGCATTCGGCCACTCTCACGCAGTTTTCCCAGGTAAAGGTTTTGATGACATTCAAGGCATCGACAACGAAACGGGCACCATGAACGGCGTTGCGGCAGTAATGCCTGGTCGTTGGGGTAGCCACGTTGGTGTTATGGATCTAACACTTGCACAAAAAGACGGTAAGTGGGAAGTGGTTAAAGGCCAATCAGAAGCGCGCCCTATCTACGACAAAATAGAGAAGAAATCGCTTGCTGCAGCTGATGAAGGCATCGTAACAGCACTAGAAAAAGACCACGCTGGTACTCGTGAGTTTGTTAACCAACCGATTGGTAAAGCAGACGATGTGATGTACAGCTTCTTGTCTCTAGTACAAGACGATCCAACAGTTCAAATCGTTAACCTTGCACAGAAAGATTACGTTGAACAGTTCATCCAAGGTGACCCTGACCTAGATGGTACGCCAGTACTTTCAGCAGCTGCACCATTCAAGGCCGGTGGCCGTAAGAATGACCCAGCGAACTTCACTGAGGTTGAATCTGGTCAACTGACATTCCGTAACGCAGCTGACTTGTACCTTTACCCGAACACGCTAGTTGCGATGAAGGTAACAGGTCACGAAGTAAAAGAGTGGCTTGAGTGTTCTGCAGGTCAGTTCAACCAAGTGGATGTTAACTCCACAGCACCACAACAGTTGATTGAGTGGGATAACTTCCGTACTTACAACTTCGATGTTATCGACGGTGTTGATTACCAAATCGACGTAACTCAACCTGCTAAATACGATGCAAACTGTAAAGTCGTTAACCCTGACTCACAGCGTATTGTTGGCCTAACTTACCAAGGTAAGCCAATCGACATGAAGCAAGACTTCCTGATCGCCACCAACAACTACCGTGCATACAGCGCTAAGTTCCCAGGCACAGGTGAAGACTTCATCGCATTTGATGCACCAGATGAGAACCGTACTGTTCTTGCAAACTACATCTCTCGCGTAAGCAAAGAGCAAGGTCAAGTGAGCCCAAGCGCGGATAACAATTGGTCATTTGCGCCAATCAAAACAGATAACAAGCTAGATATCCGCTTTGAAACATCTCCAAGCGACAAAGCAGCAGAGTTCATTAAAGAGAAGGGTCAATACCCGATGAAACGTGTTGCGACTGACGATGTTGGTTTCGCTGTTTACCAGATTGACCTAACTAAATAGATTGCTTAAGTAATCCATAGTTAACGTTCTGAAAGGCTGAGTTTAACGACTCAGCCTTTTTCTTTTCTTCTAAATGTTCACTCCAAAGCTCTAATTTTCGAACGACAAACTCTCGTTCAACCCGCTTCCAAATGCCACGCCTTTAGCTTCAAAACAGCA
>NZ_JBFRTU010000018.1:0-81984 GCF_041474275.1 Vibrio sp. 10N.222.52.B7
AAAAAAGGGAAGCCATTGGCTTCCCTTTGCTGTTTGCTGATTATTTAGTCATTTTTTGTGTAGAAACGCTGTAGCTCTGTCAGGCCTTGCATCAACACAGGTAAGCGAGGGCTTACGTTTTTCAGGCGCTTGTAATTTTGGTCGTACAATTTGTAGTTACCAAATTTATCCAACACCGTTGTTTGCTGGTCAGTAACAAGAGCAAGTTCACGAGAGTCGCCCGCGAGAATCCACTTTCTGTTACGTTCATTAAACAGGCTGCGACCACTACTGAAATCTGTTGGGTTCGAAGATACACCCAATAGCTCTTGCATCAGTGTTACTGACACGTCTAGATGACTAGAACGGTGGGTGTATTCAGAAGCAGACTTGCCAGGCCAGCTGATAAACAGTGGTACTTGTAACTGATAACGACTGTAGTTGGAGTTTGCACCCCAGCTGTTGGTTTTGGTTTCGTTAAACTCAGTACCGTGGTTAGAGGTAATGATAACCACCGTGTTATCGGCAAGCTCTAAGCGTTCCAGTTCAGCGTAGATAGTTGCTAGCTGAGCATCGGCCGCTGTCGCCGACTTTTGATAGTCTGCTGCAAAACGCTCTGCTGTCGTTAGCGTAGAGTCCGACTCTGAACTTGAATCGTAGCTGGCGAAGTTATCCAGTGTGGTTAATTCAATAAAGTTAAACCAAGGGCGTTTAGCTTGCGGTGATTGAATCCAGTTAGACCAAGCTTTTATGGCACTCTGGTCATCATAAGTTGCTTGCTCTGGCATCACATCACGGCCTCGGAAGATGATATCCGAGTACAGTGCATCACTAAAGTTGTCGCCACTGAAAGCAGCGAACTTGTAATCGTGATTCTCTAAAACATCGAGCAATACTGCGCTTGACCCCTGAGCTTCAATGCTGCTTGCGTAGCTGCTCGGTAGGCCGTAGAACAAGCCAAAAATACCAAACATATCGTTACTTGAACTGTAGTGGTTGGTGAAGTTGATCGACTGTTGTGCGTAGGCATAGCTGTTTGGCATCGCTGTCGCATTAAGAGCGTCAGAGCGAAGGTTGTTCACACTCACCATCAGGATATTAAGATCATCACTGCGGCGGTTGTATTGAATTTTTTCTAGCGGGTAGCTAACTAGGTTTACATTCTCTTTGTTCGCTTCTAAACGCTCAAGGTACTCTTCACGGTCTAATAGGCCATGTTTTTCCATAAAGCTTTTCGCTGTCATTGGGTAAGACAGTGGGAAGTTCGCTTTCTGGCTAGTAATTGGGTTATAGAAGTACGCATCAGCCCACATGTAGGTCAAGTGGCTGCTGATGAAACACAAGAAGAAGACGGCAGTAATCGGACGGCCAATGTGTTTATGAGACAGTTTACGCTGCTTACGCCAAACCCACTCAGATAGACCGAGTTGCAGCAAGAAGATAAGCGGCATAACAATGAAGAGGTGCTGCAAATCAGACGTGAATGCAGATTCCTCTCCACTGAATAAAACCTCCCACACGACAGGCGTCAGGTGGAGGTTTATATTTTGATACGTTTGGGTATCAATCAGTAGGACAGTTAAACCTATGGTCGCGAAGATAACGGCAACCAAACGTAATAACTTCCTCGACGGAAGAATAAAAGTGAGCGGGAACAGCACTAATAGATAGAGCGCGAACACTAAAAAGCCAAAATGACCAACCCACGATGCAGCCAAATAGAATTGGCCTAGCAAGGTTTCTGGCCAAGCAGATTGAGTAATATAACGAGTACCAATCAACATCGCAGCAATGATGTTGAAAAATGCAAACCAGTGACCCCAACCAACCAGTCGAGATACACGATCGCTATATGAGTTTGCGCTGTCTACCATTTATAATTCTTTTATCCGTCAATCAAATTTAGTGAGACTTTTTATCTTCAAGAGAAGAAATTAAAGCCTCGGCAAATTTTTCAGCAATTCCTTTGCGTTGTGAAGCAGCAACATTCTGATTTAAGACATTGGTTGCGATATTTCCAGCGATCATCAGTGAAAGTTCTGGCGAAGCTTTGTGCTTAGTTAGTACAGCACCTACTTCAGCTAGGATTTTTTCAACTTGATCATCTGTGTATTTAGATATAATCGGCATAAGGACTCTAATAATGATAGTAAAAGCGGCTTATGATAACCTACTATGCACGACAACTGAAACCTGAACGGTAATATTTTCACTATGAGCCTTCACCTTTCCAACGTAATTTTACACCAGCTGAGCAAGAACGATCAGGATGAGCTGATTGTTAACTATCGTGCTGAATCTCTAGAAAACGATGCTTCATCTGAAAGCCTAGTTGCTGAACTTCACCGTGTTTTTAATTCAAAAGCAGGCAAAGGGTTTGGTTCTTTCAAATCTGACAGCGAATTCCAGCAGTGGTTGCATCAACTTCGTGCTGGTGAGACAAACTTTTACGATTTTTCTCAAAAGAGTGCGCAACATCTAAAAGACGAACTATCAAAGTACCCATTCGCTGACGAAGGTATCTTGGTAATGGCTGAATATCAGTCACTTGCAACAGATTACCTTTTCATTGGTTTATTGCCTTCAAACCAAAGCCTAAAGGTAACTGAAGGGCTTGATATTAGTGCGACTGACTACCTTGATATCTCAAAAATGGATATCGCGGCTCGCCTAGACCTTTCTACTTATGAGACTGATAAAGAGTCAAACCGTTACTTAACTTATATTAAAGGACGTGTTGGCCGTAAAGTCGCGGATTTCTTCTTAGATTTCTTACAAGCTGAAGTCGGTTTGGATGCGAAACAGCAGAACCAAGTACTGATGCAAGCGGTAGAAGACTTCGTTTCTGACTCTAAATTAGAGAAAGAAGAAGCGATCAGCTACAAAAAGCAGGTTGCGGATTACTGTAACGAGCAGCTTAAAGCGGGCGATGAAGTACAAGTTCGTGAACTTTCTGGTGAGTTGCCAGCAAGCACAGATGGCACAAGCTTCTTTGACTATACTAGTGAGCAAGGCTACGAGTTAGAAGACAGCTTCCCAGCCGATCGCGCAACTATGCGTAAACTAACAAAATTTGTTGGTGCTGGTGGCGGTTTGAATGTTAGTTTTGATAGTCTGCTTCTAGGCGAACGTATCTTTTACGATCCGGAGACAGACACGCTAACGATTAAAGGCACTCCACCGAACTTACGTGACCAACTGACTCGCAATAAGTCATAGTCCGAAGTTAACGGATAAAAGCGGCAGCAGGACGTTGTCGCTTATTTTGTGCTTAATCTTTTAGCTACGGTCATGGCTTCAAGTTAACACGCACAAGGAATATAGATGGAACAATCAGTAGCAAAGCCCAAACGCTTTAAAAAACCAGCCACCTTTTTGGTTGTGCTCTTGGCTCTGTGGTTACTTCCTTCATTGGCTCTTCTTAATCTAAGCCGTTCCTACACCAATTCTCTAGCTCAAATCGAAGAGCTCGGTATTCGAGTCAACGAATTGAGGCAATCGCTTTATTTCTCAGAACCGCTTCGAGTCTCTCGTATCAATGATCTCGCACTCGATGCTCAGTTGGTTTATTCGATCCGACTGCAGATTGAATCTGATTTCCAACACGCCTTGTTTCGTCCTGATGTCAACCAACTGTTGTACGTAGCTGATCAGTTCCTAGAAAAGTTCGATGAGTTCATTCCAATAGAAAGCCAAGTTCAAGACATCGTTGATAACATTAAGATCTTGCGTGCTGATAAAGAGCTTTCCCCTCAGCTAAAACCGCTCCTCAACGAATTCGGTGTTGTGGTATTTGAAGCCATGTATTCTGAAAATCAAAGTTCGTCAGCGACTTATCGCGCCTTTGATTCCATTCTAGAAAAATCTTATTCCTTAGAAAACGAAGAACAAGATGCACTCCAACAACTACTGGCTGATGCGTCAGCATTGTTGAGTGATTATGCTCAGCTTAACTATTTGGTTGATAAGATTAAGAAAAACTCAGTAAATGAACAGATCATAAAACTCGAAGCTGAGTTCCATGATCGTCAATTCAACCTATTGTTGGTGATGCTAGGCTTAAGTTTGGTGGCGATGAGCGGGATAGTGTTTTGGGGCGTTAGGTCCACAAAAACGATGAAAGAAGCAGACCAAGAACTCAGCTCTGAACTAGAAATTAATTCAAGTAAGGAAGACGCTTCTTATAGCGATGTTGTTTCCTCAGCAGTGAAACAAGCAGATAGTGACGCTTATGTATCCGAGAACAGGCCAACGCGCCAGTCTTCCGACTCTCAACCTCCGCAGAGCGTTAACGTTACAAGCCAACCCGTTGTACCGCAATACTCTATTCAGCAAGTCCCTGAACAGGCGCCAGTAGTAGAGAAACACGTTGCCAGTGTGACAGATTCAAAGCCTGCGATTGATATCGAAGACATGTTAGAAACGCTCGATGGTGATGCTGAGTCTGTCGAACTCTTGCTTGGTGTGTTTGTACAAGACCACGCAGGTGACTACGAGAAGTTTAAGTCTTTGTTGACCAAAGATGAAACCTCCGCGGCTCGCATTGTACATAGCTTAAAAGGCGTGGCTGGCAGTATTAAAGCGTCTCGGTTAGCCATCATTGCCGCAACCATTGAAATGACAATGAAGCAGTCCAGAGCGATCAGTGAACATGATTTAGCTGAACTAGAGCAGGCTATAAAAGCCTCTGTGGATTCTGCTCATGAATATTTAGACAGTCAGCGTTAACTTTTACAGGATTTTTGACAATACTCTGACGAAGCGCTCATACAATCAGCGCCCTTAGTCTTTGTCAGAGGTTTATATGTTACGAGTTTCGAGTCGAAGTTGGATGGTGTTGGTGCTTAGCATTGTGCTAAGTGGTTGTTCTCTCTTAGAAGTTAAGTTAGATAGTCAAACGACGCCTCTCACTCAACAAGAGTTAAATGCTCGGCTCATGACGCGTGAATACGCCAAGATGTTTTTTACACGAGTAGAAGACTCGGCTGATTTAATCGCGCAATTTTATCCTGCTGATGACACTTTACATCAATCTTATGTGTTGCTTTGGAAGATCCATGCAGAGCAGGGATTACAACAAGCGGCTTACCAAACTTCCCCAATGTCTGCGTTAATTGACTCGTGGGTTTTCACTGCCCAAATGAATCAGTTTTATAGCCAAGGCGATGGCGCGGACCTATTCGCGACGGATGATGCGGTAGAGGCTGCTCGTTTTCTTGATCAAGAAGCCGAGAAGCTGGCAAAGGGTGTATTGAGCTCGAGTGATTTCAAAAACAGCAAAGCGTTCGTTGCGCAGTTTGCTGCTAGCCACCCATTTAAAGACCTCACATTCAGAAGCACACCAGCTTACCGTGAATGGCTAAGTTACCTTGGTAAAGACGAATCGCAAATCGTTCAGAGCTTAGGCACCATGCCAGAAGCAATGAGTGACGCATCTGATCGTTTAAGCCTTATGGCTGACCAGACACCAAAACTGATGTCGTGGAAAGCGGAGTTGGTTGCATTGAATAGCTCACTAACGGGTGAAGACCTATCGATGACGCTGGAAAGCCTTCGTCAAACATCAGCAAGCATGCAAGACTTCATTGAGAACAATCCGGAGTACATGCAAACACTGGCTTCTATTATGTCGACAGAAATGCAACCATTGCTCAACGACCTCAGTGATAAAACCGACCAAAAATTAGCGATGCTGAGTGATGAACGTGTGGCATTAGAAAAAATGGTGACACGTGAGAGAGAAGCTCTAGTAGAGATGATTGCGAAAGAGCGCATCGAGATTGCCGGCATTGTGACTTCAGAAAGAGAACTGTTCACGCAAGACCTTGATCGCGTCTCTCAAGAGGTGGTGGTACTGGCGATTGATAAGCTAATGGAGTTAATCAAAGGTGTGATTATCTACTTCATCCTGTTTATCTTAGTAGTGTTCTTTGCACCGTTAGGCATCGGTTACTGGTTGGGTAAACGAACCGCCAATAAATAGATAAATAAGTAAATCAGCAGATCAAAAAAGAGCACTCTAGGGCGCTCTTTTTGCATTTATCCATTAACGTTTTGAGTTACGTTCGAAAGCGTTAGCTCCTGAACTTAAGCTTGTTGCTTGCTTAACTCGGTCGCTTCTTCAGCTTCAAACGTTGGTGCTGTTGGTTCACACTTATCAACGAACCAACCCATGTAAGATGTCACGATAGTCACGATGATACAGATGAAGCTTAACCACATGAACGGTGCGTAAGATAGCGTCGCAACACCAAGAATACTCGCCATGTAGATACCGTTATCACTCCACGGAACCATACCCGACGTTAACGTGCCACCAAACTCAGCATTACGCGATAGGTTCTTACGTTTGTAGCCTAAACGGTCGTAGTTTTTCGCACAGATTTTTGGTGTAAGGATTAACGATACGTACATTGCAGAACCGAATACGTTACCCATGAAAGCCGTACCAATTGTGCTAGTCGCTAGTGAACCTGCGCTGTTTACGCGGCGCTCAAACACCTTAGCGATTGTCTCTAGTACGCCCACTTTATCCAGTAAGCCACCGAAACCTAGACCAAATACGATAACCGCAACTGAACCTAGCATTGAAGACATGCCGCCACGGTTAAGAATCGAATCAATAAACTCTACGCCAGATGAGATTGAGAACGGTGCCCAAGCAGTGTTGAATGCCGTTAGGAAGTCGATATCTTGGATCATGACTGCCCAGATAATACCCAGCAGAGAACCAAAACTGATGACCGGGAATGAAGGCATACGGAAAGCCAACAGACCAAGCACGATAAGTACCGGAACGAATGAGTAAGGCGTGATGTAGAACTGAACTTCCATTGCTTTGATTACAGAGTCTACTTGGCTCATGTCAACGTTGCCCGCGTAGTGGAAACCAAACGCAGTAAACATGATGCCTGTAATCACGTAGCTGATTAACGCAACTGGAAGCATGCCCTTGATGTGTTCAACCACTTCAACACCAGACATTGAAGAAGCCAGAATCACTGAATCAGAAAGAGGAGACATCTTGTCACCGAAGTAACAGCCTGACAGCACGGCACCTGCAGTAATCGGTGCTGGAACACCTAGGCCTTGGCCGATACCCATCATCGCGATACCTGCTGTACCCGCAGCACCCCAAGAAGTACCGGTCGCCAATGCAGTTAGAGAACAGATGATCATGGTCGCTAAAAGGAAGATAGAAGGGTGGATAGCTTTCAGACCATAGTAAATGATAGTAGGTACGATCCCGCCTGAGATCCAAGTACCAACAAGAGCGCCAACGGCTAAAAGTATTAAAACCGCGCCTAAGCCATTGGATATTCCTTTGAGTGCTGCTTTTTCTAAGTCTTTGTATTGGTGTCCAAGACGAATACCAAGAACCATGATAATGAACCAGCCAATATACAAGGCAAGTTGAATTGGAAGGTCAAGCTTTGCAGTAAAGGAAAAAGCAAGGGATAGAAATAGTCCTAACGCGATGAATACCTGCAATAGGTTCGGTAGGCGAGTTTTACTCTGCTTCATAAAAGCCTCTTGTGATTTCGAGCATTTATAGCGCTTCGTTATAGTGTGTGGTGCAAAACGGACACTACAGTAATTAGTTTATTATATCGAAAAAATACGCCCAAGTTGTGATATTTGACTGTTAACTCAATCAATTGTGGTTTCATAATCTAAATTTTTGTTACATTCATGATTGTTACATGTTGAAATCTGTCGCACGTTGTTTTCGTTTTGTAAAATAAAACTCTGATTAACCTTGGTTTAAAAGAGGGATTTACTGTTTGTGATGAGCGTCGATTGAATCGACTTTGGCGATGTAAATGTTTGAATTTGACGATAATGGACGCTTAATCAATGAGGTGGAGATGGAATGTCGATACAGAGATAACTGCACGATTCATTACGTTCACTTAAAAGAAACGAAAAAGTTACACTTTTTGACAAAAAGCACTTGAGTTCTGTTTCTGAAAAACTTATAGATGGGGGAGAGCAATTTTTAATTTATACATGGAGAGTGAGCGATGAGAGTAGGTCTAGTTGGTTGGCGCGGTATGGTTGGTTCTGTACTGATGCAACGTATGGTTGAAGAGAAAGACTTCGACTTGATTGAGCCTGTTTATTACAGCACATCTCAGATTGGTATTCCTGCCCCTGTTTTAGGTGGTAAAGATGCGGGTCTACTTCAAGACGCTTTTGATATTGATAGCCTAAAACAGCTTGATGCTGTGATTACCTGTCAAGGCGGCGATTACACATCAAAAGTATACCCAGCACTGCGTCAAGCAGGTTGGAAAGGTTACTGGATTGATGCAGCATCTACTCTGCGTATGGATGCTGATTCAATCATCACTCTTGATCCTGTTAACTTGGCTCAAATCCAGCAAGGCATTCACAGCGGCACCAACACGTTCGTTGGCGGTAACTGTACTGTGAGCTTAATGCTTATGGCTCTAGGTGGTCTGTACGAGAAAGGCATGGTTGAGTGGATGAGTGCCATGACTTACCAAGCAGCTTCTGGTGCGGGTGCTAAGAACATGCGTGAGCTGATCTCACAAATGGGTGTGATCAACGACAGCGTAAGTTCTGAGTTAGCAAACCCTTCAAGCTCAATTCTTGATATCGATAAGAAAGTGGCTGATACGATTCGTTCATCTTCATTCCCAACAGACCAATTTGGTGCTCCGCTTGCAGGCTCACTGATTCCTTGGATCGATGTGAAGCGTGAAAACGGTCAGAGTAAAGAAGAGTGGAAAGCCGGTGTTGAAGCGAACAAGATTCTTGGTCTAGATGGTCAGCCAATCCCAATTGATGGTACTTGTGTACGAATCGGTGCAATGCGTTGTCACGCTCAAGCACTAACGATCAAGCTTAAGCAAGACGTGCCAATGGACGAGATCGAAGAGATCATCGCAACGCACAATGATTGGGTTAAAGTGATTCCTAATGACCGCGACATCACGGCACAGGAGCTAACACCAGCGAAAGTAACAGGCACAATGTCTGTACCTGTCGGTCGTCTGCGTAAGATGTCGATGGGTAACGACTTCCTAAACGCCTTCACGGTTGGTGACCAACTACTTTGGGGTGCTGCAGAACCACTACGTCGTACTCTGCGCATTATCCTTGCTGAGAAAGCGTAATAGGCAAGATTGCTTAAATTCTATTAGCTGATAAACCGAAAGGGTTGACGACAAACGTCAACCCTTTTTAGTTTATTGCTACCTCGTTATTCGGCCCTCGAAACTGCCCTTAAATCTCTTCGCATCTCGCTACTCGAATCTCGTGTCTGCTTTTATTTCTCGTCGGTGACGACACGCTTGTCTGGATCCGCTAATTCGCTAGCACAGTGCTTGCAATACATGGCGTCTGAATCATGACCCGCTCGGTTACAATTCGGGCACTTAACCAACTCTTTGTGCGAGTTCATCTCATTACTGAGTTCTGCAGTAATGATCCCGGTTGGCACTGCTAAGATAGAGTAACCCAATAGCATGGTCAGTGATGCTATGGCTTTACCAAGCGCGGTCTGCGGCACCATGTCACCATAACCTACCGTAGTGATAGTCACGATGGCCCAATAGATACTGTGAGGAATACTGGTGAAGCCATTGTCAGGACCTTCAATAACAAAGATCAAGGCGCCAAAGATAACCACCAAGATGCCGACGGTGCTAAAGAAGATCAGTATCTTTCGTCGTGCCATTAATAGTGAGCGCAACAGAATATTGGAATCTTGCAGGTAGCGAACCAGCTTTAGAATTCGGAAGATACGCATCACACGCAGCAGTCTCACCACACCCATAAATGAAGCGCCTGGGAAGATGATTGCTAGGTAGGTCGGAAGAATCGCCAATAGGTCAACGACACCATAAAAACTGGTGGCGTAAGATTTTGGCTTTGGGGAGCAATAGAGCCTTAACAAATACTCAAGAGTGAAGAGTGCAGTGAAGGTGTATTCGATATAACGCAGCTGTTGTGACCATTCGGTCATCACATTAGGGATGGATTCTAAGATCAGAACCAACAGCGAAGCCAAGATTGCAACGATCAGAGTTATATCAAATGCACGTCCGGCTGGCGTGTGAGTACCAAAGATAATGACGTACAAATGATGCTTGAGTGGCTTGCGTGACATAAGGAGAGGTTCGTCTTCTGTTAAATGCATTAACAGTCATTATACAAGCTTCATAATAACGAGGCGAGTGAAAGCCCAATTGCTTTACTCGCCTCATCTATATTTCAATATTGTTGCCCTTTATAGAGCAACCGAAATGTTGTTAAACGTTATGCCAAGCCTGGGAACAGATTACGTAGGCCATTGGCGATGAACTCGATGCCCAATGCGCCAAGAATCAGACCCATGATACGAGTGATCACGTTGATACCCGTTTGACCTAAAAAGCGAACGATAACCGGCGCTGAACGGAACAAAAGCCAAGAGCACGTTGCGAATGCGATGATGCTAATGCCGATGCCGACCGTATCAATAGCAGCAGGGTAGCGAGAACCATAAACAATGGTCGAGCTGATTGCACCTGGGCCTGCCATTAGCGGCATAGCAAGTGGAACAACGCCGATCTGCTCTTTGCTGATGTATTCAGACTTCTCTTGTTTGTTCTGCTTATCTTCACCGAGCTTACCGCTCATCATCGAAAATGCGATGCTCAATAACAGTAAGCCACCAGCAACGCGGAATGAATCCAACGAGATGCTAAACATATCAAGAAGCATTTGCCCTGCAACAAGTGACATAATCAAGATCACGGCAACAGCAATATTTGCTTGTAAGGCTGTCCTGTTCCTCTCTTCTGGCGGCATATGAGCAGTAAGAGAAACAAAAACAGGCATGATGCCGATTGGGTTTACGGCAGCAACAAGCCCAAGGAAGAATTGCATAAAAATTGCGAGTTCTAAGCCTTGCATGAGAGCGATCTCCAGTTAGCGTACTTAAGGTTGAAGGGTTGATCTGTGAATAGTTTAGGCGCGTAATGTAAGGGACAAAATCAATTTACGCGAATGAAAAAAACTAACTTGAAATGGGTGATTCTTTTTAGAAAAACTAATTGAATCTCACTTTTGTTTTAAGCCTGTTGCAAGCTAGTTGGTAGTGTTTCATTTTGTAATTTATTATTGAGTAACTGTTAACCGACGCACGAAATTAATAAAAATTATGTCAGAATCTAGCCCGTACAACGCTATGGATATACTCTCAGTAGCACGAATATAGCTGTATACATGTAATTTAACGGACTAAAAATGAAACTTTTTTACAGTTTATTACGCTATGTAGAAAAAAGTTGTCTGTTTGCTTGTTTTTTGCGCGAACGAAAAGTGTGAGTTTAATCTATATAAATCATGCTCTTAAGTTCATTTTTGCGATTGCCTTACTACTTTCTGGTTAATTCTTTTTGGGTAACTGATCTGGGTCAATTTTTTTCACACAGTGAAATAATATACTCAGCCCTGAAAGCAATTTACTAAGAACGCTGGTGTTTAAGGTTAACGGCAAGCAGCGAATTTAATAAAAAGTTTTTAATATTTATTATTTTAGGAGATCCACCATGCCTGTAACTAACTTAGCGGAACTTGATGCTCTAGTAGCTCGCGTTAAAGCAGCACAAGAAGAGTTTGCAACATTCTCTCAAGAGAAAGTAGACGCAATCTTCCGCGCAGCTTCTCTTGCTGCTAACCACGCTCGTATTCCACTTGCTCAACAAGCAGTTGCTGAATCTGGAATGGGTATTGTTGAAGATAAGGTTATCAAAAACCACTTTGCATCTGAATTTATCTACAACAAATACAAAGACGAAAAAACATGTGGCATCTTAGAAGAAGATGACAACCTAGGCACAATGACTATCGCTGAGCCTGTAGGTATCATCTGTGGTATCGTTCCAACAACGAACCCAACTTCTACAGCAATCTTCAAATCTCTAATTTCTCTTAAGACACGTAACGGCATCATCTTCTCGCCACACCCACGTGCAAAGAACTCAACTAACGACGCAGCGAAACTAGTTCTAGACGCAGCTGTTGCAGCGGGTGCTCCACGAGACATCATCGGTTGGATCGACCAACCATCTGTAGAGCTTTCTAACGCGCTTATGAAGCACGACGGTATCGCACTTATCCTTGCTACTGGTGGTCCAGGCATGGTTAAAGCAGCATACTCTTCTGGTAAGCCTGCTATCGGTGTTGGTGCTGGTAACGTTCCTGTCGTTATCGATGAAACAGCTGACATCAAACGTGCTGTAGCATCTATCCTTATGTCTAAGACTTTCGATAACGGCGTAGTATGTGCTTCTGAGCAAGCTGCAATCGTAGTTAGCGAAGTATATGACGAAGTTAAAGAGCGTTTCGCTTCTCACAAAGCTCACGTTCTATCTAAAGCTGACGCTGATAAAGTACGTAAAGTTCTGCTTATCGACGGCAACCTAAACGCTAAAATCGTAGGTCAACCTGCTCCAGCAATCGCTGAAATGGCTGGTGTTAAAGTTCCTGCTGATACAAAAGTACTTGTAGGTGAAGGTCTTGGTAAAGTTTCTTACGATGACGAATTCGCTCACGAGAAACTATCTCCAACTCTAGGTCTATTCCGCGCAGATGACTTCGAAGACGCAGTTGCTCAAGCGGTAACTATGGTTGAAATCGGTGGTATCGGTCACACATCTGGTCTTTACACTAACCAAGATACTAACGCAGACCGCATCCGTTACTTCGGTGACAAGATGAAGACTGCTCGTATCCTAATCAACATCCCGACTACTCACGGTGGTATCGGTGACCTGTACAACTTCAACGTTGCACCTTCTCTAACTCTAGGTTGTGGTTCATGGGGTGGTAACTCTATCTCTGAGAACGTAGGTCCTAAGCACCTTATCAACAAGAAAACTGTAGCGAAGCGAGCTGAAAACATGTTGTGGCACAAACTACCTAAGTCTATCTACTTCCGTCGTGGTAGCCTTCCAATCGCAATGAGCGACCTAGAAGGTAAGAAACGCGCATTCCTAGTAACTGACCGTTTCCTATTCAACAACGGTTACGCAGATGACGTAGTTAGCTTGCTTAAAGCACAAGGCATCGAAGTTCAAACTTTCTTCGACGTAGAAGCGGATCCAACGCTATCTGTTGTTGAGAAAGGCGCTGAAGCAATGAAGAGCTTCCAACCTGACGTAATCCTTGCTCTAGGTGGCGGTTCTCCAATGGATGCTGCTAAGATCATGTGGGTTATGTACGAGCACCCAGAAACTCACTTCGAAGAACTAGCAATGCGCTTTATGGACATCCGTAAACGTATCTACAAGTTCCCTAAAATGGGTCAAAAAGCTGAGCTTGTATGTATCACTACAACTTCAGGTACAGGTTCAGAGGTTACTCCATTCGCTGTTGTTACTGACGACAAGACTGGTGCTAAATACCCACTAGCTGATTACGAAATCACGCCAAACATGGCTATCGTTGATGCGAACCTAGTAATGAACATGCCTAAGTCTCTAACAGCGTTCGGTGGTTACGATGCAGTAACTCACGCTCTTGAAGCTTACGTATCTGTTCTAGCGAACGAGTACTCAGACGGTCAAGCTCTTCAAGCTCTTAAGATGCTTAAAGAATACCTACCATCAAGCTACAAAAATGGTGCGGCTGACCCAATAGCTCGTGAGAAAGTACACAACGCAGCAACTATCGCTGGTGTAGCATTTGCGAACGCATTCCTAGGTGTGTGTCACTCAATGGCTCACAAAATTGGTGCTGAGTTCCACCTACCACACGGTCTTGCTAACGCACTACTTATCTCAAACGTTGTACGTTACAACGCGAACGATAACCCAACTAAGCAGACTGCATTCTCTCAGTACGACCGTCCACAAGCACGTCGTCGTTACGCTGAAGTTGCTGACCACCTAGGCCTAAGCCAAGCTGGTGACCGTACAGCTCAGAAGATTGAACGTCTACTGACTTGGTTAGAAGAGCTTAAAGTTGACCTAGACATCCCACTATCTATCCAAGCTGCGGGTGTTAACGAGTCTGACTTCATCGCTAAACTAGACGAGCTAGCTGTTGAAGCGTTCGATGACCAGTGTACAGGTGCTAACCCACGTTACCCTCTAATCACTGAGCTAAAAGAAGTTCTAACAACTTCTTACTTCGGCCAACCATACGTTGAAGGCGAAACTTTCGAAGGTACTACAGTTATCCTTAAGAAAGCAGACCAAAAGCCAGCTGAAGCGAAAGCGCCAAAAGCTAAAAAAGAAAAAGCTAACGCATAATAAGTAAGCATTAGTTTTGAGATAAGTTTTCGCTAGCACGATACTTATCTATCGGGAAAAGATGAAAGCCCCAGTCGAGAGACTGGGGCTTTTTTTATGTTTGGTTCGTTTGTAAAACGGATTGAGAGGCAATAGCTCTGCTACTTAATATGAGCTGAGCCAGTCATGTTCAATTGGAATAGGGAGTTAAACCTCTGCCGCGACAACTCGCCCACTGAAGTAGTCATTCGAGACAATGTATTCGGTTGTTCTGGTCAGCTCGTCTTGCAGCTGCGCCCAGTGACATCGGTTGAGCTTGCCATCGGAGTTATGAACGGCGGGAACAACGCCACCGACTCGAATGCCAAAGGGAGTCAGCTCTTTCGCCCAACTATGGGTAAAGCCAGTGATCATTGAGTTTGCGCTCTCTAAGCCAGACACATCGTGAAAGTCATCATGAGATATCACATTCACAATCACGCCTTCCTTATCTTCCTCTCGCAATCTCTCAGCACTGATTTGCCCAAATGCGAACAGGGTCGATGCCATCGATGAGAGATCATTAATAAAGCTGCTCACAGGCTGATCGCCAATTAGGCTAGGCATTGGGGAGCTTATCCAGTTATTGACCAGCACATCGGGTGTCGTGTTGAAGGTGGTTTGAATAAAATCATATACGCTGAGAATCGCTTGGCTGTCATTGCCTTTGAGCGTGTAGTGGTAAACAGAGTCAGAAAACCGGGCACACTGTAGATACGTCGCTTTAAGTGCTTCCGTGTCTTTATCACAAAGGATGACGGTGGCTCCAAGGTTAACAAAGTGGTGAGCAATCGCCCCCCCCAGTCGCGAGCCGGCAGATGTCACCAATATGATTGAGCTTTTTATTTCCATCCCAGTACCTAAACAAATCGTCCATGTCGGATAAGGATGGGTTAAAATTTATACAACGGGTGTGAATTGGTTCAAACTAAGGTGTGCCAATTAATAAGTTTTTATGAACTTAGTGGCACGTCACATTTTGTAGTAACTTCAAGCGGTAACCGACATCAGGTGTTTTTAGGTTGCCTAAGGCTAGTGGTTCATATCATTCGTGTGAATACTTTGAAGTGTGCGAGTTAGTCGAAGAAGAGCTATGGATAGACAGCGAAAAAGGGAAAGGTAGGTGATCGCTATACTTGAGCTTGAATTTGATACCGACGTTGCGCGGTGGTTAGCTCATTGTAGAGCGTGGCATGTGGCAAATCAGGTAAATGCTTGTTTGCGAGTTTGCGTCGGTCATGACCAGAAAGGTTTTGGTAAACCTCTTCGGGTAAGTCGGCTGTATCTTCAGGCATGAAGGCAAGCGCTTCAGGTTTCAAGTAATGGCTGAGTTTGGCGCTGGCAAGGCTAGCTTGATGAAAATGATTAGATTGCTGAGCTGAAATCTCATATGAAGACTGGTTTGAACGCAGTTGTTGAGGTTCTGCTACGCCAAATTGTTTGCGCAGGTGATCTTCATTTGTCTCTGTGATTTCAATGGTGTCAATTGGCGTGCAATCACGGACATCATTAGAAAACATAGATAACAGCAACGCGAAATCTGCACGGCGACCTTGCTCAACCGCTTGGCTGATCCCGATGCCGAACTTCAGTTCGTTGATGATTCCTGCTTTGTCTAAAGTATGTATTTGCATGTCGCCTCTCATTGGATACACCTTTAACGGCATGGAGTCGGCAAACTTTAGTGTTTAATTACAGGCAAATAGAGAATTTATGTAGGGTTGGGAAGAAGGCTATCAATAGTTCGAGAAGTAAGCGCTATTGGCGGGTTTATTACGAAATGTTTAGATTTTGTGGAACACGACAGATACAAAAAAGCTCACGCCGAGGCATGAGCTTTCAATAGATAACTCGCTATAAATAGCGCAGCGTAAGCAATAATTACTTAGCTAGGTTCTCTTCTACGAAAGACCAGTTTACTAGGTTCCAGAATGCAGCCATGTAGTCAGGGCGAACATTGCGGAAATCGATGTAGTAAGCGTGTTCCCATAGGTCAACAGTTAGAAGTGGAGTAACACCTTCTTCTGTTAGAGGAGTAGCAGCGTTAGAAGTGTTAACGATGTCTAGAGAACCGTCAGCTTTCTTAACTAACCAAGTCCAAGAAGAACCGAAGTTGTTGATTGCTGAATCAGTGAATTTCGCTTTGAATTCTTCGAAAGAACCGAATGCAGCGTTGATAGCTTCTGCAACAGCGCCAGTTGGTTCGCCGCCCGCTTTAGGAGCAAGACAGTGCCAGTAGAACGTGTGGTTCCAGATTTGAGCAGCGTTATTGAAAACACCACCAGTAGAAGTCTTAACGATCTCTTCTAGTGTTTTGCCTTCAAACTCAGTACCTGGGATAAGGCCGTTTAGCTTAACAACGTAAGTGTTGTGGTGCTTACCGTGGTGGAAATCTAGCGTTTCTGCTGAGATGTGTGGTTCTAGCGCGTCTTTCGCGTAAGGAAGAGCCGGTAGTTCAAATGCCATTGCTCAATTCTCCATTGATATGAAAGAGTTAACTCTTTCGATTGCTTCCAGTGATATTATTATTCATGGCTCGCTATACTGCCAACCATGGTCAATTTGCTGACTTGCGATATAGTTTAGCAAGTTTTTACTTTATTAAAAGCTTATTTCATCACTTTTGTGTGAATTGTTAGCTTAGCTTGTTAACCGCTTTTTTTATATGGTTTTTATTCTTTTAGTTTGGGGTAGAATAAAGGCAATAAAAGCCGTAATCCATTAACGAGGAAGCAATGGAAACTATCGATAAAATCAAACAGCAAATTGAAGAAAACACTATTCTACTGTACATGAAAGGTTCTCCTAAGCTACCTAGCTGTGGTTTCTCTTCTCAAGCGTCTCAAGCTCTAATGGCATGTGGCGAAAAATTTGCTTACGTAGATATCCTACAAAACCCTGATATCCGTGCAGAGCTTCCTGCTTACGCACAGTGGCCAACTTTCCCACAACTTTGGGTTGAAGGTGAGCTAATCGGTGGTTGTGACATCATTCTTGAGATGTTCCAAAAAGGCGAACTTCAGCCAATCATCAAAGAAGCAGCGGCTAAAGTTGCTGGCGATGACGCTGAATAAGTTCTAGCCTTTGCGCTGAATAGTTAAATTGAGGGGCCTTAATCAGGCTCCTTTTTTGTTTGAATTGATCGAATCATTGACTCGATAAGGAATGAACAATGAACGTAAAACTTCATTATGTGCATGATCCAATGTGCAGCTGGTGTTGGGGTTACAAGCCAACACTTGAGTTATTGAAACAACAATTGCCTGCGAGCATTGAGTTTAACTATGTAGTGGGTGGTTTGGCCCCGGATTCTGATGAGCCAATGTCAGAAGAGATGAAAGGCAAGCTGCAAGCGATTTGGAAGCAGATCGAAGCTAAGTTGGGTACTGAGTTTAACCATGATTTTTGGACAGAGTGCCAACCTGTTCGCAGTACTTACCCTGCGTGCCGTGCCGTGATTGCTGCAGGTTTTCAAGACCACTACGAAGCGATGCTTGAAGCGATTCAACATGCTTACTACCTTCGTGCGATGTTGCCACATAGCCAAGACACACATTTGCAGTTGGCTGAAGAGCTAGGTATGAATGTTCAACAGTTTGAAAATGACCTTTCTAGCAAGTTATTGGAAAGTGAGTTAGATGACCAGCTAGGCTTTAAAGAAGCGATGGGTGTATTTTCTTACCCGACCTTAATGCTTGAAGTGAACGGCATCTTTAGTGAAGTTGAATTGGATTATCATTCAACGGAAGCGACGCTTAAGTCTATTCGCGAAATTTTAGTGAGTAATGCTCCCGCTGCGTAATTCAGCGAGAGTCATCTGTATTCGCAATGATTTCTAAGGCTTACTCATCAGAGTAAGCCTTTTTTGTTTGGTGTCGCTAGTTCAATGAGAGTGAGCGGAAGGAAGAGTAGAATGAATCTCAGAGACAAAAAAGACCGCACGAGGCGGTCTTTATAAAAGTGAGTGTAGGGCTCTTTAACTACAAACCTAATTACAGAACCATGGCTGCAATCCAACCGAATACGATCAGTGGGATGTTGTAGTGCAGGAATGTTGGAACTACGGTTTCCCATACGTGCTCGTGTTGACCATCAGCATTTAGACCAGACGTTGGACCTAATGTTGAGTCAGAAGCCGGAGAGCCCGCATCACCAAGTGCTGCAGCTGTACCTACTAGAGCGATTGTTGCCATAGGCGAGAAGCCAAATGCTGCTGCTAGTGGAACGTAGATGGTAGCAAGGATCGGAATCGTAGAGAACGAAGAACCGATCCCCATTGTTACTAATAGACCAACGATGAGCATAAGCAGTGCTGCTAGAGGCTTGTTGTCGCCGATGCTTGTTGAAAGTGCTTCAACCAGAGATTCAACGCCACCTGTTTGCTTCATAACTGCAGCGAAACCTGCCGCTGCAATCATGATGAAACCGATCATTGCCATCATGTGAACGCCCTTGGTGAAGACATCTTGTGTCTCTTTCCAAGCAATGACGCCACCGAAGGTAAATACCATGAAACCCGCTAGAGCACCGATGATCATAGAGCCCGTCGACAGTTGAACTGTTAGCGCAGCTACGATACCCGCCGCTGCAACTAAGATGTGCTTCTTGTTGATCTCTTTCACTTCTGTTGAAACAACAGTGTGAGAGGTTTCTTTGTATTGGCGAGGCTTACGGTAAGTAAAGAATACTGCAGTAAGGAGACCGAAGATCATGCCTGCTGCTGGTAACAACATTGCCATAGGTACTTGGCTTGCTACAACGTTTTCAAGACCATTGTCGTGAAGGTTTTTAAGCAGGATGTTGTTTAGGAAGATGCCACCAAAACCAATCGGTAACACCATGTAAGGTGTAATCAGACCAAAAGTCAGCACACACGCAACTAGACGACGGTCTAGGTTCATTTTTGCGAATACGCCTAGTAGAGGTGGGATTAAGATTGGGATGAAGGCGATATGTACCGGAATCACGTTTTGCGAAGACATGGTCACTAAGATCAACGACGCAAGCATGCCGTATTTAAGACCAGTCGATGCTGCACTGTTCTCTTTGCCGTGAATGCGTTTGATAACACTTTGAGCAAGGAGATCTGTGATACCAGAACGTGAGATAGCTACAGCGAATGTACCAAGCATAGCGTAGCTAAGTGCAATCGTTGCACCGCCGCCTAATCCACTTTCGAAAGCCGCGACTGCGTCGTTCAAGCTCATACCAGAGGCTACGCCACCGATAATTGCACTGAACGTCAGAGCAACGACTACGTTTACACGCATCAAAGCTAAAACAAGCATGATGCAAACTGAAATTACAACAGGATTCATATTATTCTCGGGATGTTGTGTTTTTATGAAGGCAATACGAAAAAACGTTTACCGACTCTATTTTTTATTCTTCGTCAACAAGAGGCCAACCACCAAGGGCTTTCCATTTGTTTACAATGCCGCAAAATAACTCTGTGGTTTTTTGCGTATCATACAAAGCAGAGTGTGCTTCTTTGTTGTCAAATTCCATCCCTGCAGTGCGGCAAGCTTTAGCCAAAACGGTTTGACCGTAGGCAAGACCACTAAGAGCTGCAGTGTCAAAAGTAGCAAATGGATGGAAAGGGACGCGTTTAAGCTTACAGCGCTCACTTGCCGCATTAACGAAGTTCAAATCGAATGTAGCGTTGTGAGCAACCATGATTGCGCGACTGCAATCTGAAGCTTTTTGTTCTTTTCTCACTAGCTTGTAGATTTCTTTAAGGGCTTCTTGTTCCGACACAGCACCACGTAATGGGCTAAATGGGTCTTTAATTCCGTTAAAGTCTAATGCTGCCTGCTCTATATTTGCGCCTTCAAAAGGCTCAATGTGAAAATGAAGCGTTGATGCAGGGTGCAGATCTCCGTTCTCATCCATTTTTAATGTAATGGCACAGATTTCTAATAATGCATCGGTTTCAGCGTTAAACCCTGCGGTTTCCACGTCGATGACCACTGGAAAATAGCCGCGAAAGCGTTTTTTTAGGGTCAGAGCTTCGTTTTCTACAGTCATGTTAGCCCAAATAAGTGTGATTAAGGCTGCATTATTGCAGATAATAGCAGTGATAAAAACTAGGGAAGGGCAATAAATCATAAATTACCTAACCCATTACGGCTTGATAATTGCATATTTAAACGTGAGAGAAAAATGCGGCAATTGGCTGCATTGTTAAACGAATTGCTTAAGAGATACTCCACTTTATGAAGAAACAACTCATAACAGGTTCAATGCTATTTTCGCTACTTGTGTCGTCATCGGTCATGGCACAAGAAAAGCGTTACGGAGCATCTCCTCAACAGTCGACATGGGAGATGGTGGCCAACACGCCACTAGAATGTCGCTTGGTTCACCCAATTCCAAACTTTGGTGATGCTGAGTTCTCATCTCGCGCGAGTAAAAAAATCATTTTGGACTTTGAGCTTAAAATGCGTCGCCCAATGGGTGCTACGCGTAATGTCAGCTTGATTTCGATGCCGCCACCTTGGCGTCCGGGTGAAAGTGCTGATCGCATGACAACCATTAAGTTCTTCCAACAATTTGATGGCTATGTCGGTGGTCAAACAGCTTGGGGCATCTTGAGTGAGTTGGAGAAAGGGCGTTATCCGACATTCAGCTACCAAGAGTGGCAGAGCCGAGATCAACGTATCGAAGTGTCGTTGTCGTCAGTGCTATTCCAAGAAAAATACAATGTGTTCAGTGACTGTGTTGCTAATCTGCTGCCTTACAGCTTTGAAGATATCTCTTTCACTATTTTGCATTACGACCGCAACAGCGATCAGCTGAATAAATCGTCGCGTAAAAGGCTGAGCCAGATTGCTGATTACGTTCGCTATAATCAAGACATCGACCTTGTGCTGGTGGCAACGTACACCGACTCTGTCGACAGCAAAGGGATTAGCCAAAACCTTTCAGAGCGCAGAGCGGAATCGTTAAGAGAGTACTTCAAATCTCTAGGCTTGCCAGAAGATCGTATTCAAGTACAAGGCTATGGTAAGCGTCGTCCGATTGCAGACAATAACTCGCCAATTGGTAAAGATAAGAACCGACGTGTTGTGATCTCTTTAGGTCGTACACAGGTTTAAGCTAAACAATAGCTTGTTTTGAAATGACAAAGCCCGTCTTGATGACGGGCTTTTTTATGTTTTAGATTTGGAGTCGTTGTTTGGACGTAACTTGTTTAGTTCAAGCGGAAGCGGGCGATCATTTCACAGTTGGTCGCGGTATCGATCTTCTCCACCATAGAGGCAATTTTAGGGTTTGGGTGGCGTTTCATGAAATCGATCAGCGCTTTCTTACAGCAACCAATAGAATCGATAAAGCTTGAACATTGAGTATTAGGGCACTGAGGGATCAGTGTGAGTACCTTTTCGGAAGCCAGTTGAAGATACTTGAGCTCGTATTCAGTGTCGCCAGCCCAACGCCAGAATTGAGCAAGATTGTGGCAAGAAATCACCGAGATCAGTAACCGCTCATCGGCTTGAATATCGGTGCGTTCTGTAATTTCTTCACTTAAGTTCAAAGCCTGCTGATAATGAAGAATACTTCGTACAGGATCGTCGAGCTGCAATGCAGTATCGGCAAGTAACGTGTGTTTTTCCCATTCGCTAATCATTGTATTACCTCATTAATCAATAGGTGGTTAATTTAAATAATAATTATTATCATGTAAAGTTTCATCAATGAGATTGTTAAGAATAATTGGTGAAGCATATCGATTATGGGGAGAGTGATAAAAAAGAAGCGAGCATAGTGCTCGCTTCTTTTTTATTTCATCAGGCGTTCAAACTCAACTTCTCAAAGAGGTTAAGGAATTAACCTTCTAGACCTGCGCTTGCTTGTTTGTTCTGAATCAGCTCAATCATGTAGCCATCAGGATCTTTAACGAACGCAATGTGTGTAGAGCCGCCTTTAACCGGACCCGCTTCTCGCGTTACGTTGCCGCCAGCTGCTTTAATCGCATCACACGTTGTGTAGATGTCATCAACACCGATAGCAACGTGACCAAAAGCAGAGCCAAGATCGTATTCCGTGGTGCCCCAGTTGTAAGTCAGCTCAATCACTGCGCCTTGAGATTCGTCGCCAAAGCCAACGAAAGCCAGTGTGTATTCGTACTCTTTGTTTTCGTTCTTACGTAATAGCTGCATGCCCATTACATTGGTGTAGAACTCGATAGACTTGTCTAGATCACCCACGCGTAGCATGGTGTGTAAAATACGACCGTTTGACATGATTTGCTCCTAGCTTGTTATTGGTTGTTTCTTTTATAGCACTATATATGAGCAAGCTCATAAGCAACACCAAAGAGATGATGAGTTTGGTCATATTTTCTTATTCTCA
Source organism: Vibrio sp. 10N.222.52.B7 (assembly GCF_041474275.1). NCBI lineage: Bacteria > Pseudomonadati > Pseudomonadota > Gammaproteobacteria > Vibrionales > Vibrionaceae > Vibrio > Vibrio sp. 10N.222.52.B7. The sequence goes on from NZ_JBFRTU010000018.1 coordinate 22,620, forward strand.
TCATCTATCTTACTCTCCCTCTCTAGATTTTTCTTATTTGTATTACAAGAAAATGAAAGTAGACGGCCTTCTTGATTTGTCAGTCACTATTGATTAATTCGAAGTTTTGCATAAATAGTAAGTTTGAGTATTGGTCTTTTTTGTAATGGCCTTGGTTATTGAATTGTGATTTATATCTCCATCTTGTTGCTGATTTCCTTTCGTTTTTACAATTGGCATCTAACTTTCCATTTTATCAATTTATGATTACGCCAACATCTCCCTGTTTATAGAAAGGTTATTCCGATGTTTTACTTCGTTATTAAGGAATTTTCGATAAAATACGCCGATAACCAATGGTTTTTACGAAAGTGCAAAGGGTGTCTATTTTTTGTGCTTATCTTTTTTAAACAATAGTTTGGGCTTGTATTGTTTGTTTTATGTTTGATGTTTGATGTGGTTGTGTTTTCAAAGTAGTTGTCAAGTGTGTATCAAGTGTATCTTTTGCGATCTTTGCTAAATAGACAATCCTTACTATATAGTTTTTCAAGCGCACTAAATCGACTAAATATTCACTTTTGATTTGTGCGATTTTTCTATCACATAAGAATAAGTATTATTTTATTACATTAGCCTCGGCGTGAGGCATTGATGTGGAGTACTCAAATGACGAGTAAATGGTTTACACAACAAAGTTCAGATGTTTTAAACGAACTGAACGCAGATCAAACGACAGGTTTATCAACTTCTGAAGCGGATGCACGCTTAGAGAAGCACGGCACTAACGAACTGACTGCACAAGAGTCAGCTTCTGCGTGGGAACTGTATATTCATCAATATAAAAACCCACTGATTTTTATTCTAGCTGTTGGTGCAATCGTTTCTTGGTCTACTGGCCACGCGATTGATGCTATTGCTATTGCAGTGATTATCCTTATCAATACTGGTATCGCGTTCTGGCAAGAATTTAAAGCTCAGAAAGGGATGGAAGCGCTAAAAGAAATGGCAGCTCCAGAAGCCGAAGTGATGCGCGATGGTAAATGGATCAGTGTTCCAGCTAAAACCCTCGTTCCTGGTGACATCATCAAAATTAATACTGGCGATATTCTGCCTGCTGATGTTCGTATTCTTGAGTCAAACCGTCTGACGGTAGATGAGGCTGCACTGACCGGTGAATCTGAGCCAGTGAATAAGCAGTCTGAACGCCTTGAAGATGAGACCCTTGGTCTTGGCGATCAGAAGAACATGGGCTTCATGACAACAATCGTGACTACAGGTACAGGCCTTGCTGTGGTAACAAGCACAGGTATGCAAACTGAAGTTGGTCACATCGCTGATATGATGAACCAAACGGAAGAGACTAAAACACCAATGCAAGAGCGTATGGACACCATCGCACTCGCATTATTGGTTGTTGCTCTTGTGGTTGTTGCTATTGTTTGTGCTATCGGTGTTTACCACGGTATGCCATGGTTAGAAATCCTAACAACAGGTATCTCTTTATCGGTTGCCGCTATTCCTGAAGGTTTACCAACGGTGGTTACTATCGTATTAACGATGGGCTCGACTAAGATGGTTAAGAATAATGCTTTGGCTAAACAGCTAGCAGCAATCGAAACGCTTGGTTCTACAACCGTTATCTGTTCAGATAAAACCGGTACGCTAACACAAAACCAAATGCAGGTGATGAAAGCGTACGATGTGTCTGGTCGTTACTGGGATGTGTCAGGTAAAGGTTTTGATCCTAAGGGTGAATTCATTACCAAAGGTCACAATGTCGAAGCGACAAACAGCCCTGCAATGATGAAAGGTCTTGTTGTTGCAACGCTTTGTAACGATGCTGAATATGTAAATGCTGATGGTAAATGGACGGTTCGTGGCAACCCGACAGAAGGTGCACTAATTGTTGCAGCTGCAAAAGCAGGTCTTAAACAAGATGAAATGCTATCAACGGGTGGCTACTCAATCGTTAAGAAGTTCCCGTTCGATTCTGGTCGTAAGATGGCTTCTGTTATCGTTCGTGACCCACAAGGTAAGCACTTCCTAGCATTGAAAGGTGCGCCAGATGTTGTTCTTGGTAAATCAACCAGCTTCATGGTTGACGGTGGTTTCGTACCAACGGTTGGCTGTGAAGTTTCAGGCAACTTGGCTCTCGATACCGCACCGTCTCAAGAGCTTCATTTAAACTTTGAAGCGGCAATCCAAACCTTTGGTGGTGATGCTCTGCGTACACTTGCCGTTGGTTTCCGTGAATTAAAAGAAGAAGAGCTTGAGTTAGATTTCCCTGAGCTTGAAAAAGACGTCAGCATCCTGGGTATCTATGGCATCATGGATCCACCACGCCCAGAAGTACGCGATGCAGTAAATAGCTGTTATAGCGCTGGTGTTCGTACGGTAATGATTACCGGTGACCACGCAGTCACGGCAGCAGCTATTGCTCGTGAAATCGGAATCATCCGTAGCGAAGACGATCTAGTGGTAACGGGTGCTGAGCTTGACCAAATGGATGACGGGAAGCTGTTGTCTATCTGTTCTCAGGTTGCAGTATTTGCCCGTGTTACTCCAGAGCACAAGCTGCGTATCGTAAAAGCGCAGCAAGAGAACAATGAAGTTGCCTCTATGACCGGTGACGGCGTGAACGATGCGCCAGCACTGCGTCGTGCAGACATTGGTGTTGCGATGGGTATTACAGGTACGTCTGTTGCGAAAGACTCAGGTGACCTTATCCTGTTGGATGACAACTTCAGTACTATCGTGAAGGCGGTACGCCAGGGTCGTCAAATTTTCGATAACCTACGTAAGTTTATCCGCCAAGCACTTACAGCGAACGTGGGTGAGGTTTCGGTAATCCTATTTGCATTCCTACTCATGGGACCAGATGTAGTACTTCCGCTAACTCCACTAATGATTTTATGGGTTAACCTCGTTTCTGATGGTCTACCAGCACTCGCACTCGGTGTTGAGCCAGAAGAGAAAGATCTCATGGAGCGTAAGCCAGGCAAACGTGACCAAGGCTTCTTCTCTAATGGTCTAGGCGCTCGTATCCTAACTCGTGGTCTCGCATTAGGTGGTCTAAGCTTTGTGACATTCTCTTACGCACTCGACGGTGGTTACAGTGCTCAATACGCACAAACCGTTGCGTTTTTAACACTGATCTTTGCTCAACTTTGGAGCTTGTTCGATGCACGTACGTTTACAACGATTTATCGTAAGAATCCGTTCACTAACCACTACCTACTTGGTGCGGTGGCAGTATCGGCTATCTTGTCTTTAAGCGTTGTTTACACAAGCTTCGGTCAGCTGGTATTCAGCACAGAAGCACTAGAGTTTAATCACTTAATATCGTTAATCTTCATTGCAGCAGTACCAACATTTGTTCTATCTGCTATCAAAGAAGTGACTAAAGTGAAGTTTATCTAAGACAGACTTCTTAGCTAAATAATTGAATCCCGCCATAAAGGCGGGATTTTTATGCCTGTTATCTTGGGAACGCAGAATTAGAAATGAAAACTGATGTAGAGGCGGATTCTAGAGAGTGGCAATAAAAAAGCAGCGCTTTAAGCGCTGCCGTATTGATTAATCGTTGTGAACGGAAAGACTAATCTTCGCTCTTTTCTTTGAATTCACAGAGGTCTTCAATGATACAGCTGCCACAGCGTGGTTTACGTGCGACACAGGTGTAACGTCCATGAAGAATGAGCCAATGGTGGACATCCAGTTTGAATTCTTTTGGGATAACTTTAAGTAGTTTTGCTTCGACATCGTCGACGGTTTTACCCATCGCTAGCTTAGTGCGGTTTGATACACGATAGATGTGAGTATCAACGGCAATGGTTGGCCAACCGAATGCGGTATTTAACACTACGTTTGCTGTTTTACGACCGACACCTGGAAGGGCTTCTAATGCAGCGCGATCTTCCGGTACTTCACCATTATGTAGGTCAAGCAGCATACGACACGTTTTGATGGTGTTTTCTGCTTTTGAGTTAAATAGGCCGATGGTCTTGATATACTCTTTTAAGCCATCAACACCTAGGTCGAAAATTGCTTGCGGAGTGTTGGCTAAAGGGTACAGCTTATCCGTCGCCTTGTTCACGCTGACATCGGTTGCTTGTGCAGACAATAGAACGGCAATCAGCAGCTCGAATGGGCTGTTCCAGTTAAGCTCAGTCTCTGGCTTTGGATTGTTTTCTCTTAAACGCTCAAGTATTTCTACTCGTTTTACATTGTTCATAGCGACATTACTTTCAAATAGTTAGGGCATGAAGCTTGGATTGCTTCTGCTTTATCATCGGTTACGCGCTCTTATGAGCGTCATTATTATATGTACTGTTTAGATCTGATTTCCCCCGCTGAGTGGTTGAGCTAACTCAGCGAGGTTTAAGCTAATTTAACTTATTAGGCATTGGTAACGCGAGCGCGTTCAATGACTGGTTTTTCTTGTTTTGGTTGTCTAGATTTTGCTTGGTTATCGATGATATTTTTCAAAGCAATTAAGAAACCAACACCAATGAAGGCACCCGGTGGAAGCAGGGCTAACAAGAAGCTGTTATCAAATTGGAATATCTGGATTCGTAACACCGAAGCCCAGTCACCAAGCAGCAGGTCTGCGCCATCAAATAGGGTCCCGTTACCAATAATCTCACGCATCGCACCTAACACGACCAATACTGATGTCATGCCTAGACCCATCCAGAAACCATCTTGAGCCGCTGGTAGCACTTCATTTTTTGAAGCGAAGGCTTCCGCACGACCAATGATGATGCAGTTGGTTACGATCAGCGGGATGAAGATACCCAAAGAGAGGTAAAGCCCATAGGCGTAAGCGTTCATCAGCAATTGAACACAGGTTACTAGCGAGGCAATGATCATTACGAATACTGGGATACGTACTTCTTTTGGCACATGATTACGAACCAAAGAAACAGAAACGTTTGAGCCGACCAGTACAAGCAAGGTAGCAATGCCTAGCCCAAGTGCGTTAGTGACTGTTGACGATACAGCCAGCAGCGGACATAACCCAAGAAGTTGCACTAGGGCAGGGTTATTGGCCCACATGCCATTTTTGATCAATGTTTTATGGTCACTCATTATTCACCACCACAATTTAGAGGTTGAGCAAGCAATGCTTGGTTGTTTTGGTTAACGTACTGGACCGCTTGTTTGACTGACTTCACGACTGCTCTTGGCGTGATAGTAGCGCCAGTAAACTGGTCAAAATCACCACCGTCTTTACGAACCTTCCAACGGTCTAGATTAGAATCCGTCACTTGCTTACCTGCAAACGAAAGAATCCAATCACTCACACGCAGATCAATCTTATCACCCAAGCCCGGAGTCTCTTGGTGAGAAAGCACGCGAGTACCTAAAATAGTACCGTCAGTTTTCATTCCAACAATGACTTTAATCGCGCCATTGTAGCCGTCTGGTGCAATCGCTTCGATCGCAATCGCGCTTGGCTCACCATTAAGCTTAGCAATGTAAGCCGGCATCGCTTGCTCAGTACCAAGCTCTTCTGCTTGAACCAAAGTACAAGACGAAAACAGCTCGTTGTCGTGCTGATCGTGTGGGATCACTTGGTTAAGAACAGACAGTAACTGAGCCTGTTCTTGTTGTTTGATCTGATCTTTGGTCAGGTAGTGAGTTACCGCGACCAAACCCGTCGAAGCACACGCAAAAATCGCGAGTACAAGGCCGTTTTTCTTAATTGCATTTAGCATGGTATCCGCTCCCTTAGTGACCGTATGTGCGAGGTTTGGTGTAGTAGTCAATCAGTGGAACACACATGTTGGCTAACAATACAGCAAACGCCACGCCATCAGGGAAACCACCCCAACTGCGGATGATAAAGACTAAACCGCCGATCAGAGCGCCAAACACTAAGCGACCTTTGACTGTCGTGGATGCTGAAACTGGGTCGGTTGCAATAAAGAATGCACCAAGCATAGTCGCGCCAGACAGAAGGTGAATGGTTGGAGAAGCGGTTTCACCAGGAGTGAGCACTAAGAACACTAAGCTAAACAGAGTAAGACTGCCGATGAAAGCCACAGGGATATACCATTGAATAACACGTTGCTTAATCAGCACTAAACCGCCGATTAGGTAAGCAAGGTTTACCCACTCCCAGCCTACGCCAGCTAACCAACTAAATTGAGGTTGAGATAGTGCTTCTGAGGCAGTATTGCCTGCCGTTAATGCCGTTTTGAATGCATCAAGCGGCGTCGCCATTGTGGTGCCATCAATGCCAAGGCGTGCTTGTTGCAGAGACAAACCTTCGTTATTGAAGCCAGTAAAGATCATCAAGAATGAGTCAATAAAGCTTGTTGCTTCTGCTGTCAGGCTCGCGGGAGCATTCCAACTGGTCATTTGAACTGGGAATGAAATCAGCAAAACAACGTAAGCGACCATCGCAGGGTTAAATGGGTTCTGCCCTAGGCCGCCGTATAAGTGTTTCGCGATAATAATAGCGAAGAACATACCAATGACGAGGATCCACCACGGAGAGTGTGGGGGAATCGCGACACTCAGTAGCCAAGCGGTTACAACAGCACTGTAATCACGCAGTGCCATTACTGGCGGGCGTTTTCTCAATAGCATGACGGCTGCTTCAAAGGTAACAGCAAGTGCAATAGCAAATACTAACTGGATGAGGGTACCCCATCCAAAGAAGTAGGTTTGAGCTAGTAGACCTGGCAATGCACAAATAGCCACCCATTTCATTAGATCTGGGGTGCTTCTACGGCTATGCGCGTGCGGTGAGCTGGCGATAAAGAAGGCCACTACTCTTTCTCCTCATTGTTCTTTTTATCTAGCTCTTGCTGTGCTTTTCTTGCTTTAGCACGAGCAATAGCGGCAGCAACGGCTGCTTTTTTAGGGTCAACAGCTTCAGATTGAGTTTCAGCTGCCACTTCGAGCACTGGCTCTGGCGTTTCTACTGTTTCGTCTTGTTTCGCTTGCTGGGCTTTTTTCGCTTTAGCACGAGCGATAGCTGCAGCAACAGCAGCTTTCTTCGGATCGACCTGTTCAGATTGAGTATCAGTTTCTACTTCAACTACTGGTTCAGATGTTTCTGCTTGCTTAGCTTGCTGTGCTTTTTTTGCTTTAGCACGGGCTATAGCGGCAGCAACGGCGTCTTTCTTAGCATCGCCAGAACTTCCAGCTTCAGTTTCAACTGCAGGTTCAGGAGCTTCGGTTGTTTCTTGTGTCGCTTGCTGTGCTTTCTTAGCCTTAGCGCGAGCGATGGCCGCAGCAACAGCAGCTTTCTTAGGGTCGACTTGCTCCGATTGAGTCTCGGTTTCAACTTCAACCACTGGTTCAGATGTTTCTGCTTGCTTCGCTTGCTGGGCTTTTTTGGCTTTAGCACGAGCGATAGCGGCAGTAACAGCATCTTTCTTGGCATCGCCGGATTTTTCAGCAGGAGCTTCAGCAGCAGATTCAGCTTGTTGAGCTTTCTTGGCTTTAGCACGAGCAATGGCCGCAGCGACAGCATCTTTCTTAGCATCGCCAGAGCTTTCAACAGGAGCATCCGAAGCAGATTCCGCTTGCTGTGCTTTCTTCGCTTTAGCGCGAGCAATCGCAGCAGCAACGGCGTCTTTCTTCGTATCGCCTGAGCTTTCTGCAGGAGTATCGGCTGCTGCTTGTTGTGCCTTGCGCTCTCTCGCTTGACGCTTGCGCTCTTCACGCAGTTTAGACATTTCAGAGTTGTCTGGTTCAGCGCCTTCCGCTTTTTGAGCTGCATCTTGTTTCGCTTTTGCCTTCGCAATAGCGGCAGCAACCGCAGGTTTCACTGCTGGTTCTTCATTCGGAGCCTGATCCGCAGCGGCTTTTTGTGCTTTAACACGAGCAATCGCAGCAGCAATAGCATCATCACCGCCGGATGTTTTCATATCTTTACGGCGGTTATCTGCGGCTTTTTTAAAGCGGTTTTCACGTTCGGCTTTATCACGCTCCATACGAGCGTTCTTCTCTTCAAAACGAATCTTGGCGCGTTCTGCAGCAGCGGCTTCATCTTTTCGAGTTTTGATTTCAGCTTTTGCTTGGCGATAGTACTGAACAAGAGGGATTTCGCTTGGGCAGACAAATGCACATGCACCACATTCAATACAGTCTTTAATATTTAGCTCTTCACACTTATCCAACTCGTTGGCTTTGGCGTGCCATTGCAGTTGTTGAGGAAGTAGAGACGCAGGGCAAGCTTCAGCACATGCGCTGCAACGGATACATTCCATCTCGTAAGTGCTTGGTGAGATCTCACGACGCGTTGGCGCCAAAATACAGTTCGACGTTTTGGTGATTGGCACATTGGCATGCGGCAAGGTAAAGCCCATCATCGGGCCGCCCAAAATTAAACGCGGCAGTTTTTTATCTGCTTTGTAGCCAAACTCTTCAAGTAACTCATGTACTGGTGTGCCTAATAGCGCCCAAACGTTACGAGGTTGCTTAAAGGTTTTACCGGTTAATGTCACAACGCGGTTAACCACAGGTTCGCCGTCAATTACCGCTCGCTTAATCGAGTAAAGAGAGCCGACGTTCTGAACCAAAACACCAATGTCTGCAGGAATGCCGCCAGCTGGAACCTCTTTGTTGGTGAGGATCTTGATAAGTTGCTTCTCACCACCAGAAGGGTATTTGGTTGGGATAACGCGAATGACGATATCTTTGTCTTTCGCTGCAATCTCAAGTGCTTTTATCGCATCTGGTTTGTTGTCTTCAATGCCGATAACCGTCAGCTTTGGTTGAAGAATGTGTTCAACCACTTCGATGCCGTTTAATACTTCGTCGGCATGTTCTTGAAGCAACTTGTCATCAGAGGTGATGTAAGGTTCACATTCCGCAGCGTTGACGATCAAAATGTCGGTACGACCTAAGCCTGATTGAAGCTTCTTAGCCGTAGGGAAACCTGCGCCGCCCATGCCTGAAATACCAGCTTGGCGAATCACATCAAGCAGTTCGTCAGAAGTCTTTGTCGAAAAATCTTCAACTGGATTTTTTTCAATCCAAGTGTCTAGGCCATCAGGTTTAATAACCACGCATATTTCGCTCAAGCCTGAAGGGTGAGCGGTAGTTCGCGGTTCGATAGCGGTAATCACACCCGATGTTGGTGCGTGTACTGGCAAAGTAAAACCTGTGTCTAAGGCCGTAAGTTGCTGACCTTTTAACACAGTGTCGCCAGCAGCAACCAATAGGTTCCCCGGCTTACCGATGTGCTGTTTCACAGGAAGAACGATTTCTTCTGGAAGCCTTGCATGGACGATATCAGTAGTATTCGACTGTTTCTTGTTTTCAGCAGGGTGCACGCCACCAGGGAAGTTCCAAATAGAGCCCGTGCGAATTTGTTCAATTAAAGAGATCATACTAACCCTATGCTTTAGGCTCTGACGCAGTCGCATCAGTCGCTTGGTTAGTGATATCAGTAACAGGGATGATGTTCATCTGCCATTTCCAATTTTCAGTCGTTGTTGCCACTGGAATCATTTCAATACAGTCAGTAGGGCACGGTGCGACACATAGATCACAACCTGTACATTCATCTTTAATTACTGTGTGCAGTGCCTTGGTGCCACCAACAATGGCGTCAACAGGGCAGGCTTGAATACACTTGGTACAGCCGATACACATATCTTCGTGAATGAAGGCAACGGTTTTTACTTTGTTATCTAAGTCATGAGCGGAGTCTTCAACTTCTACGCCCATTAAATCTGCTAGCTTCTCAATGGTTGCTTGGCCGCCCGGAGGACATTTGTTGATCTTGTCTCCGTTAGCGATCGCCTCTGCGTATGGGCGACAGCCAGGGTAGCCACACTGGCCACATTGAGTTTGCGGTAAAATGGTGTCGATTTGATCGACGATAGGATCAGCTTCAACTTTAAAACGGATAGAAGCAAAGCCCAAAATAGCGCCAAAAACAGCGGCTAAAACGGCTAGCGCAATGATCGCAATTAAAATGGTACTCATGTTTATTTCACCAACCCAGTAAAGCCCATGAATGCCAGAGACATTAGGCCTGCTGTGATCATCGCAATCGATGCGCCTTTGAATGGCATTGGAACATCAGCAACCGCAATACGTTCACGCATTGCAGCAAATAAGATCAATACAAGAGAGAAACCCACCGCTGCGCCGAAACCATAGATGATCGACTGAATGAAGTTGTGGTTTTCATTGATGTTCAGAAGTGCCACACCTAATACCGCACAGTTGGTGGTGATAAGAGGCAGAAAGATACCCAGCAGGCGATAAAGAGTCGGGCTGGTTTTGTGAACGACCATTTCCGTAAATTGAACAACCACCGCGATAACCAAGATGAAACTCATGGTACGCAGGTATTCAATACCCAGAGGGGTAAGGATGTAGGTTTCTACTAGGTATGCAGAGACCGACGCTAACGTTAGAACGAAAGTCGTCGCGAGGCCCATGCCAATCGCAGTCTCCAGTTTCTTGGAGACTCCCATAAATGGACATAGTCCTAAAAACTTCACTAGCACAAAGTTATTGACCAGCACTGTGCCAACCAACAACAAAAGGTATTCGGTCATAATGGATTAATTCTTGAGATTCCGATCCCGATATTATCCTGCTTTGCTCACCTAATAACAACCAAGGATCACTAGGGATTTAGACACTTGGTGAAAAAATCAACGGGTAACCGTTTGATTAAGATGGATCAGGTTAAGTATAGGTGGGTATTTGCGGGGAATGAAAAATAAGATTAACTCAATGATAACTCATCGAATCAATCCTATTTTCTTTGTTGTAAAAAGTGTCGAGGAACGAAATGACTTAGTCTTTATGAACCTGAGCTTTCTCAATTAATGTTTCGAACAGAGGCTCTGCGCACCAAAATTGGCATAAATAGCTTATGTTCCGTGTGTTCTTTTGGCTCGTCACTTGCGAGTTGCAGAGAGAGCTTAACCGCTTGATTAGCCATGACTTGAATTGGGTAACGAATGGTGGTCAATCGAGGGTAGATGAAGCGAGCAATGTGGCCGTCATCAAACCCAATAACTGATATATCTTCTGGAATACGAACGCCATTTTCTTGTAATAACGCCAAACAGCCTGCTGCCATGTAGTCGTTATACGTGGCAATGGCTGTGATATCTGTGTTTTTTGCCATTAAGTTAACCATGGCTTGCTCACCGCCTAGCTCGTCAGGTTCACCATATTCGATGTACTCATCGTTCGATTCAATACCGTGATCTTTCAATGCATCCAAATAGCCACCTAAGCGGTCGTGAGCATCTTCAATATCGTGACTCGAGCAGATGTAGCCAATGTGCTTGTGGCCGTTTTTAATCAAATACTCAGTCGCGATGTAAGAGCCGCGGCGGTTGTCGAGAGCAATACAGCGGTGTTCGATATCGGGAACAATTCGGTTGATGAGAACTAAGCCGGGCACTTCATTGGCTAGCTTAACCAATTCTTCGTCGCTAATGCCTTTGCTATGAACCACGAGTGATTCGCAGCGGCTGTTGATCAGCAAGTTAATCGCATTACGCTCTTTGGTCGCGTCATGGTAGCCGCTGCCAATCAGTAGCTGCTTTTCTTGCTCACTTGCCACGGTATCAATGGCTTTGATCATCGAGCCGAAGAACGGGGCAGAAACATCATTAACCAGTACACCAATCGCGTTTGAAGATTTGCTGACCAATGCACGGGCGTTGGCATTTGGGCGATAGCCGAGTTTTTCCATAGCGGCTTTTACCGCCGCAATTGCGGTTTCACTGGTGTGAGGTGCATTGTTGATTACTCGAGAGGTGGTCGCGATTGATACGCCTGCTTCCTTCGCAACATCTTTAATGGTAGCCATTCCGCTCTCTTATTCTGAATATAATGCTGTGTGCTGGTGGTTGGACATTTAACAACGGATAGTTAGGCAATTCAAATATTAAACATCAAATATGACGAGGTTTGATGGTTTATTTTTGATTGGCTGACTAGTTTGAAAATAATAAGCCAAGCTCTAGATTTGAGCTTGGCTTTTGAGTCACATTGGCGTGTGGACTGCTGTCGTGTGAGCTGTTGTCGCGTGAAGTAAGGTAATCACAGGTAACCCAAAGTAATAGGGGAACCAAGTGGCTTAGAGCAAGCCGCTTGGTCCGAATCTACTTACGATGCGCTTGTTAGCGTAACCTGATAACGATATTGATTGTCGGTGAGTTGAAACTCTTGGTGAACACTTGGACTCCAAGAATCATCACCACCAACACCCATATGTTGGTGATCTACGCGTACATAGATTTTCTCTTCACGAGTCAGGTCATTGGTATGCTTAGCATCCGTTAATTGTTGCTGGCTGTACTGACTCACACTGAATGAAAAATCGCCTTCGATCCCGATATTTCCTACATTCAAGTTTTTGGTTCCGCAACGTAACCCGCTATCGGTTGGGAATATATACGGCGTATGCATCTGATCCAGTGTCTGTTTGTGTAAACCGAATCGAGCAGCAGCCAAACGGTCTGGATAGTTTTCAAAAGGACCTAATCCCAGCCACGATACTGGAGTTTCATTGGCAGTTTCGAGTGGTAAAGGTAGCTCCATCTCAAGACCAATGCGTGGCATCGGTGGTAAGTGATCGGCTAAGTTGACATCAACCGCGATATTCATTTCGCCTAGGTTATTTAAGGTGTATTGCCATTTGGTAATCGCTTGGATTTGGCCATTAAATTGGTAGGCGAATACTGACGCCACTTGTACTGAGTCTGCGAGCGCTTGCACGACACAACTTGTACACTGACGCTCCCATTGACCAATGCCTGCAAGTTCCCAGCGACAAGCCCATGCATTTGGGTCGATGTTGTCTATCTCACTGATACCAATGTCGTTATCAAGTGGCGCGCGATAGAAGTTATCGACAGGTGCCTTGATAACTTGCGGTTGCCCATCAACGATCCAGTGGGTCAACAATCCACTCTCTGTATCCCATTGCCATTGATGTGTTTCATCTAGGCTAGACACGACCACTTTATTGTCTTGCTGATGTAACTGAGGAGCCAAAGCATTTGCCGTGATCGGGAGTTGCAAGCCAGCATGGTTACGTAAAGCAAATTGCTCCGTCGCACAAACATGGCCTTCTTCTGCCCACTTGGTTGAATGAGTCAGAGTAATATCGGTGTTGAGATGATATTCGGCTTGTGCTTTTGGTGTGAAAGCGAGGTCAATTACCAGCTCTTGTTTACTATCTTCAGCAACGGATAAGACTTGTTGCCCTGATTGAATCACGATGCCATTTTCGAGCAATTGCCAGCGTAAGATTTCATTGTCAGTCGCTCGGAACAGGTTTTCATTGGTTACCGTTAGGCGGCATTGATCTTCAGTTTGCTCTGCTAACGTCACATTGATCATTCTCTGGCAGTATTTCGCCTCTTCCAAGGTCGGGTGTACGCTGCGATCTGGGAAGATCAAACCGTTGATGCAGAACTGACGGTCGTTGATGACATCGCCAAAGTCTCCACCGTAGGCCCAGAAGTGTTCACCGTTTTCATCCCATTGGCTTAGTCCTTGGTCAACCCAATCCCAGATGAAACCGCCTTGTAGGCGAGGATATTCTCGGAATGCATCCCAGTAATCATTAAAGCTACCCAAACTGTTACCCATTGCGTGTGCGTATTCACAAAGAATAAGCGGGCGTTGCTCGTTAGGCAGAGAAACCCATTTCTTGATAGACCATTTTGGAACGGCATCGTCTTCGATAGTGCTGTTAACGCGTGCGTACATTGGCGCAATGATATCGGTCGCTGTGGTATTTGAACCACCGCCTTCATACTGTACCGGGCGAGAAGGATCGTACTGTTTCGACCAAGCATACATCGCATTGTGGCTGCTGCCGTGCCCTGACTCGTTGCCCAAAGACCAGATGATGATAGAAGGGTGGTTCTTATCACGCATGACCATTTGCGTATAGCGACTCATATAAGCGTGTGCCCATTGCGGATCCGCAGACAAGCGATTCATAGGCTGCATGCCATGGGTCTCGATGTTCGCTTCATCACACACATATAAACCGTATTCGTCACACAGCTCGTACCATCGTGGGTGGTTAGGGTAGTGAGCGGTGCGCACAGCATTGAAGTTGTACTGCTTCATTAGACAGATATCGCGGATCATGTCTTCTTCTGTCATCACATGCCCCAACTCTGGGTGATGCTCATGACGGTTGACGCCGCGAATCAATAGCGGTTTGCCGTTTAGCTTTAGCTGACCGTCTGTCATTTCGACTTTACGGAATCCAACTTGATAAGCTTCACTTTCTATGTGGTTACCTTGCCTATCAAGCAATGACACGACAATTCGGTAAAGGTTAGGAACTTCTGCGCTCCATTTCTTCGGATCTCGAACATGAAGAGTTTGGAATACCACATCATCGTAGGTGCCACGCTCGTCAATTCGTCGATTATGAGGGCGATCGATAAGCGGTTCAGTCACCGCGTTTTCACCGTCAAACAGTTGAACCTGAACTTGGTAAGTGTCTGGTGCCGTAATTTTGGTGACAATAGACAGTGAACCATCGCGATAGCATGCGTCTAAATTAGGCGTAACGAACACATCTTCAATGCACTGCTTTGGTTTAGCTAGCAAGGTCACATCACGGAAAATACCGCTTAGCCACCACATATCTTGGTCTTCTAAATAGCTACCATCACACCAACGTATCACCATGACAGAAAGCGTATTGTCGCCAACAGTTAGATACTGAGTTAAGTCGAACTCGGCAGGTAAGCGGCTATCTTGGCTGTAACCAACCCAATTGCCATTACACCAAAGATGAAAAGCGGAATTGACGCCATCAAAGATAATACGTTGGGTGTTCTTTAGGTCATTTTTAGTCAACGTAATTTGAGTGCGGTAACAACCGGTTGGGTTTTCTGCCGGTACAAACGGTGGGTTCACTTCAAATGGGTATTTTACGTTGGCGTAGATAGGTTTATCGTAGCCTTGCATTTGCCAGTTCGATGGTACGGTAATCTCGTCCCATTGTGAGTCATTGAAACTTGTTTCGATAAATTCACCGTCAACTTGTTCAGGTGCATCAAAGTATTTGAACTTCCATTGTCCATTAAGAGATTTACGTTGTGACTCAATGCCGTCTCGAGCGTGCTTAAGGTTGCGGTAGCTTGATAATGGGCTGTGCGCATTAAGGCAGTGGATATTCACAGACTGTGGGTTTTCCCAATCGCGTCTTTGGATGATGTTTGAAAATGCCTTCATGGTATTCCTACTCTTAAAGTGTTCAATATTGGTAATAATTCTATTAAGTCATCGGTCTTTTAAGCCGTGATGACCGTTATCAAATCGTTGGTTTTGCGTATTGTTCTGCGTATTGTTTTGTTTGCTTATTGAGCTATTGAGCTATTGAGCTATTCAGCGAGCTGTTTTAATAAATAATCTTTTGCTTCGGGCATACCCTGTTCGGCCGCTTGATTAGCAATAAATGCGGCTTGTTTGATGTCATTGTTGTTTAGGGCTTGGTCAATGTCCTTTTGGATATTCAGCCATTGCGCCTTTTGATTGGTTTCAACTGTCTGAGTTGATGGTTGAGAAACTTGCTTTGAACCTAAGGTTTCGGGTTCATTGTCGGATGAAACGCCAAGCTCTGCCAATAGGGTCAAAACCGCACTGTTTGTTGATTTGCTCGCCGTAATATCAATGACACCTACGCTGCTCAACGTCGCTGTCTGTGGCAGTTGCTTATTGCCAATAATCTGCTGAGATTCTGAATACAGATCTTCAGGGTGAATTCGATTGATGGCGCTACCTAACTTAGTGCTGTCGGCGCTGACCACAATAAATTGCGCGTTGTCTCGTTGAGGTTCTAGTGCAATTGATGCTTCAATTCTTTCTAACCCTTGCATGGCTGTCGGGTAGTAAGTGAAGTCGTTAGTGCTGTATTGACCAAGCAGTCGCCATTGTTTGTCAAAGACATAAATAGACGGTGCGAATAGCGCATCATTTTTAATGTATGAACGAATGAGCAAGGACAGCGATTCTGTCGTGTCACTGATTTGGTACGCGATGGTCGGAAAGCGTTGGCTATCCGCTTGTGTATTGTCATTTAACAATGAAGAGGAAAGGGTCGGTAAATCACCGTCCATGATGACTTGCTGGTGGAATGGAATAGATAATTGAGTGATAGGTAGCGCGCTGAGTTGAGAACAACATGCACTGCTATTGAAATCAGTATTGAGTTTTTGTTCTGGTATGCCGCTGCATGCGCTTACAGTTAATGCCGCGACAATGACTACCAATGATTTTAATTTCATCTGATTACTACCTTTGTAAAGGGGGGAACCATTGGCTTCCCCATTAAATTTGCTATTCCAGTTTCAAGCGCCAACTCAATGGTTGAATTGACGCTTTGTTTCTGTGTTTACCACCAAGTTTCTACGTTGAAACCAAAGGTAATTTCATCGACGGTCTCTGCATTGATGCTCGTCGCCGTGCCATACACTTCGTTACCACGGTCCCATTCGTTGTTGGATTCAGAGTACGTCGCAAAAATACGAATAGATGGACGAGCCCATACCCCTTTTCCAGCTTGGAACATTTGAGCCACGGTCACTTTATACATATCGTTGGTGCCCGAGCCGTTTTGAGCTTCTACCGTTTCGTAACCCACCTCTAATGCTGTCGACATGTAATCTGTCCAAGCATATTGAGGACGAGCTCCGACACTGAACCACTTCTCACCATCGTTGTTATCTAGGTTTTTGTCTTGATAAGCGATGGAGTACATCACTTGAACATCTTCACTGATATTCAAGTCACCGTGGTTAAATAGGCGCCAGCTAGAACCATCGTGTTCCACACCCGTGCTGTATTTTCTGTTTGATCCACCTTCAGCACTCATTAATCCACCTGCCAACGCATCGGTACCATATTGGAAGGCCAAGGTGTTTGAACCGTAGTTCCAAGCTTGACGGTAAAGAGCAGAGAGCATTGCGCCAGAAGTAGTAATGTCTTTATCGTCGTAGCTTGAGTTCTGCGTGGTTACGTAGTTTAGGCCGAGTGTTAGGTCTGCTGTTTCACTTAGCTCAATGCCACTTAAGCGGGCATCGATGTTATGAAGGCTGCGTCCATCGTCACTTGAAGAGTTTGGTGCCATCCAAGCTAAGTGAGCATCAGCAAAGCCGAGATCCCAATCTTCAATACCAAGACCGGTGCTGGATGTATCCCAGTACTTCACATCTATCATGTGGACTTCGTGGCGACGGTAAAAACGTTCACCTGCCCAAATTTTTGCGTTGGGTTGGCCGTCGATAAGCCCATGGCCTGCTGACCAAAGCTGAATCGTACTCACGTCTCCCCAGCTATCTCCACTGCCTAGATAAATCGTGGTGTCAAAATAGGCGTCATTGTCACGCCATACATCGGCTTTCACTCCCGCTTCCCACCAATTTAGTTCATTACCTAAACGGTAGTTACCGTAACCTTGGCCCGCTCGAATAACGTCGTTGCGTTCTCCTTTGCCGTCGTTATGTTGGTCATTATCGGTGTAGATGTTGCCCCATTTTGCATAACCAAAATACGTTACGTTCTCCACTGCAGCGAAGCTGACTAATGGGGCGAGGGACAGAGTGAATCCTAATGCTTTGACTAGCATTTTTTGTTTCATGAAGTGTCTCCATTATTTTTTATTTATGGATATTTTTATGTTTGAGTCCTAACTCGAGCGAGAGTGTAAATAAACTATGGAAACGTTTTCATGATGAGGTTGGCATTTTTACGCTATTGATGGGTTTGTGATTATTTTGTGTGATTTTGATCTGGTTATTGAGCTTGTATTGGCGGTTTTATAGCGGTTTCTGTGGGTTTTTTATGGAATCGTTTTCTATTTCAGAGGTGTTGAGGGGGTTGATAGTGCGTTAGAACTGAAGTAGCTCGTTGTGTTCGAACATAGGTAATTGTGATGTAAGGCTAGATCTAGCAAGGGTTTGGGGCTTTTTTGAGGGGAAAAGCAGCCCAGTCAATGATAACTGGGCATGTGAGACAAGGAAGCAAGTATCAAATTCAATGTCGAAGCTAGGCTACAGGCATTGCGTTCTATACCGTCAAGCTGGAATGTAAAAGTTAGGACCCAGGGAGACACTTCATAGTTGTACTCTAAAGGTTAAGAATACGAGTGTGGTGTGGTGAGTTCAAGAGGAAATGTGTGTGAGCCAATTTTCAAATTACAGATCCACCATAACATAATGAATTTTAAGGGCTTAATTGTTGTTAACCTCCTGTTTATTTTAACGTTATAGCACTTTATTTAATGTGGAATATCCCTATTCTTTGGGATCAGGAGTATATGCGTTGAGATGGTGGTTGGCATAAATCTTTGAATTAGGGAGCATTATTTGAATCTATTAATCTCAAAATATTTAATGGAAACGTTTTCATGATTTTGGGTTTGATCACAGAAACTCTCAGCTCAATAATTATGATACGGGGTAATTAAACGCGTTAAGGTTAAATAAAATGACGAATAAATCCCTAGTAGAAATTACGGGTAAAGACTCGCAACTGATCGTTGAACTTGGTGATTTCGCCGAAATTCTGCATTGGGGAGTTCCAGTTCGTGGCGATCTAACGAACTTTCGTGTTTCTCTTCAAAGGCCAGTTCCTTACGGTCGCCTTGATAATGATGTCGCTATGTCGTTGAGCCCTGAACTCGGGCGCGGTGTTTTCAGCAGTCCGGCATTAGAAGGACACCGAGATGGGTTGGACTGGGCGCCTGTTTTCTCTATTACGGATATTCAACAAACACCATCTAGCTTAATCATTGAGAGTGAAGATGTGCGTGCAGGCTTACGTTTAACAACCGAGTTATGCCTTGATAAACATGATGTTGTGAAATCTCGTCACACCTTAACCAACGTTAAAGCTGGCTTTTATCAGGTGAATCGTCTCGCCAATACTTTACCATTACCAGCAAGAGCTAATGAGTTGATGACGTACTACGGCCGCTGGGTACATGAGTTCCAAACGGTGCGTCAACCCTTACAGCAAGGGGGCTATCAGCAAGAAAATCGTCGCGGAAGAACGTCTCATGAACATTATCCAGCGATGGTTGTCGGTACCGCTAACTTTAATGAAATGGCAGGTGATGTGTGGGGAATTCACTTCGCTTGGAGTGGTAACCACAGACTGCGCGCGGATGTAAAAGCAGACGGTCGTCGCTACGTGCAAGCTGAAGTTATTTATCTACCGGGCGAGATTGCATTGGATGAAGGTGAAAGCTTAACGACACCTTGGTTGTATGCAAGTTTCAGTTCGGAAGGCTTAAATGGAATGAGCCATCAGTTCCACTCCCATGTGCGTGGTTCGATCTTGCCGGAGTCTTTCGTACAAAAGCCTCGACCCATCCATCTAAATACATGGGAAGGCATCTATTTTGACCATGATCCTGATTATATTATGTCGATGGCTAGCCAAGCCGTGGATATGGGAGTAGAGCGTTTTATCATTGACGATGGCTGGTTCAAAGGGCGCTGCGGAGACAAGGCTGCGCTAGGGGATTGGTTCTTAGATGAAGAAAAGTACCCAAATGGTTTAGAGCCGATAGTTGAACACGTTAATCAGTTGGGTATGGAGTTTGGATTGTGGTTCGAACCTGAGATGATCAATAAGGATTCTGACTTATACCGAGCCCATCCAGACTGGTTGCTCGCCGTAGACGGCTATGACCAACCAACGGGTCGCAATCAATATGTTGTCGATCTTCAGAATCAACAAGCATTCGACTTTCTGTTTGAGCGCCTTGATCACTTCTTAAGTAAGTACAACATTGCTTACATTAAGTGGGATATGAACCGAGAAGTTGTACAACCTGCGCATCTAGGCAGGGCTGCGGCCCATCAACAAACCGCTCGTTATTATGAGTTGGTCGATAAAGTCCGAGAGAAGCACCCTATGGTTGATATTGAATCTTGTGCGGCTGGTGGTGGTCGTATCGATTTTGAAGTTCTTAAGCGTACGCAACGTTTTTGGGCTTCTGATAATAACGATGCCTTAGAAAGACAAACGATTCAGCGCGGGATGAGTTACTTCTTCCCTCCTGAGGTAATGGGAAGCCATATTGGCGCGAGCCACTGCCACAGCACTCGTCGTCGTCATAGTATTGAGTTTCGTGGCCTAACAGCACTGTTTGGTCATATGGGGATTGAATTAGACCCTGTGAAAGAAGTTCAAGAAGAGAAGCAGGGCTTTGAACACTATATTAAGTTACATAAGATGCTGCGTCCGTTACTGCATAGCGGGAGAACTTGGCGAGTTCCAACGGACGATAGTGCCCATCAGATCCATGCGGTCGTTTCCGAAGATGTGTCAGAAGCGGTGGTGATGATTGCACAGCTGGCGATGCCAACCAATTCGTTGAGTGGTCATTTGCGCATACCTGGGCTAGATCCACAAAGCCTATACAAGGTCTCCGTGATTGATAAACCGTCAAATTACGATGATATTGTGAATTATCAACCGCCATGGACAGAGTCTGGCTGTGAATTATCAGGTGCTTGGTGTGCCGAGGTGGGGTTGACGATGCCAATACTCGATGCAGAAACAGCGATGCTGATTAAGTTTGAACGTATCGAGTAAGTTTTAGCATAGGCCTTATATTTGATGAACCGCGTAGGTGAAATTACGCGGTTTTTTATTGCCTTTAATAAGCCGTCATGAACTATCAAATCAATTTGATGTGCCCGTATAGATTGGAGATCTGTAGGTATTCCCACCGTGATACTGCATCTATGTAATCGTTCTCATGCGTCACTTCACACTACGAACTGTTTTGAGCACTTTAATTAGCGATATTCTCTATCAATTCGAGTGTTTTATTGTTCGATCTCTCACTTTAGATATTTGACTGAAAACGTTTCCATGGAGTGGTTGTTGATCACAGTATCTGTTCGTTGGAATGGTTACATTAGCGTCGGACTTGATACTTGAGTGTTTTAAGAAGCGACCATAGAGTGGCTCTAAAACAGAACTTGAGTGGATAAATTATTATAAATAAAAGGTAAGCGTTTCAACGTCTGTTAGGAGATGAAGTTACGCGCCTGAAGGAAATACTATGTCTGATCAAATTACTCTACAAACCAAATTATCGTATGGACTTGGGGCTTTAGGTAAAGACTTTGCTTGTGCTCCGATCTACATCTTTTTAATGTTTTACTTCACTGATGTTGCTGGGCTGTCAGCGGCATTTGTGGGTACTATCTTTTTGGCCGCGCGCATTGTCGACGCGGTGACCGACCCAATGATGGGCGTTATCGTTGATAACACGCGCTCTAAGTTTGGTAAATTCCGTCCTTGGATAGTGATTGGAACCCTGTTAAATGCTGTAGTGCTTGTTGGCCTTTTTAGTACGCATATGTTTGAAGGCACTACGTTATACATTTATGCAGCGGCTGCTTATATTCTGTGGGGCCTTACGTACACTATTATGGATATTCCATACTGGTCTTTGATTCCTGCACTATCGAGCTCTCGTCAAGAACGTGAAAAGCTGGTTGTTTGGCCACGATTGTTTGCTAGCTTGGCTTGGTTTATTACGGGTACTTACGGGCTACATATTGTCGGTAAACTGGGTGATGGTGACCAAGGACAAGGTTTCTTCAACGTTGCTATGTTGATTGCTGTGCTGTTCGTGATGAGTGCATTCTTGATTGCTCGCAACGTAAAAGAAAAATCGGCACCAGCAAATGCGAAACCAGCTGAGCGTTTCAGCTTTAAAGATGTAATGGTTATCATTGGTAAGAATGACCAACTAAAAGCACTTATTGGTACCGTATTGTCGTTCCAAATAGCAAACTTGTTGGTGGGTGGTTTTGCGATTTACTACTTCTCTTACGCTTTAGGCAACGCTGACTTGTTCCCCGTTTATATGATGGTGGCAGGTATCGCTGAAGTTGCAGGCGTATTCTTGTTCCCTCGTATTGCATCAGTGTTACCACGCAAACACCTATGGGTTATCGCTTGTGGCTTCCCAGTGCTGTCTTGTACCACTCTACTTATCATGGGCTTTATCGCTCCAGGTAACGCGATTCTAATCGGTATCGCAGGTGCTGCTATCAAGTTTGGTGTGGGTATCGCTAACGCACTGCAAACTGTAATGCTTGCCGATGTTGTTGATTACGGTGAACACAAAACGGGTCGTCGCAGTGAGAGTGTTATCTTCTCTGTTCAAACGATGCTTGTTAAGTTTGCAGGCGCGGCTGGTGGTTTTATTGTTGGTATGGGCTTGTCTGTGGTGGGTTATGTACCAAACGTGGAACAGTCTGACAGCACTATCATGGGACTGCAGTTTATGATGGTAGGTTTACCAGCGATTCTAATGACGGTAAGTGCTCTTGTTTATAAGCGCTACTACCACCTGCATGAAGGATTTGATCAAGACCAAGCCGGTAAAGAGACTCAGACAAATGTTGTTACAGCAGAAGCATAACCGCTAAACGACGTCTAATCTAGAATAAAGCTCAGTTTAGTCACTAAGCCCAAACGCCTCCTTGTGAGGCGTTTTTTTATGGATGTGAGTTAATCAAAGCTGTGCCTGTAGGGCTTTTGTTTCGACTAAAACGCAAAAAGCCGCATCGAATGATGCGGCTTCTTTAAATTTGGCCCCCTTGTCGAGACTTGAACGCGGGCGGCTAGGTTTGTGACATTAACTTGGAACAAGTTAGTCGCAGTTATATACGAAAAAAGCCCAATCTTTCGATTGAGCTTTTTTCTGAATTTGGCTCCCCTTGCAAGACTTGAACTTGCGACATACGGATTAACAGTCCGCCGTTCTACCAACTGAACTAAAGGGGAATTGCTTGTTAGCGACGCGAATTCTAATAATTGTCCGGATTTCTGTCAATAAAAAATATCAGAAAAAAGTAAGATAAAAAACTTTACTTTCTTGAACGCCTTATAGGATTTAGCTTTGCTTTAGTTATCCACCAAAATTGTGGATAAGTGTGTGTGTGAAACTTTAACAACAATAATCGGGATAAATCGAAAAATGTAAAAACCTTATATAAGGTAATGTATTTAAAAGATTTATAGCAAAATATCGCAATTGTATAACTTTTGTAGATTATAAAACGAACAGTAAAACAAGCGGTATTTTTAGGTTTTTTGGGGAAAAGTAGTGGATTAAAATTCGAGTAATTTAGCTGGGGAAACTTTGCAGGGCACGGATAATACCAAGTTCTAAAAATAAAAGCTATAACTGATCTCTGATCTTAAGATGCATTTCTCTAGATAATTGTTGCAACGACACTCCTCCTAGAGTGACAATGACCTGATTAAAAAAACAGTATGGAAATGGCGACCTATGAGTAAACTCTTTGACTTGGTATCGGACTACAGCCCGTCCGGTGATCAGCCGACAGCGATAACCAAATTACTAGACGGATTAGATTCTGGTTTGGCACATCAAACTCTACTAGGGGTAACGGGCTCAGGTAAAACCTTTACCCTTGCCAACGTCATTTCCCAATCTCAAAGACCTGCGATTCTGTTAGCGCCTAACAAGACATTGGCGGCTCAACTTTACGGTGAGATGAAATCTTTCTTTCCAAACAATGCCGTTGAGTATTTCGTTTCTTACTACGATTACTACCAACCTGAAGCCTACGTTCCAACCACGGACACGTTCATCGAGAAAGATGCGTCTGTGAACGCTCATATCGAACAAATGAGGCTTTCGGCAACCAAAGCCTTATTAGAACGAAAAGACGCCATCATTGTGGCTTCTGTGTCGGCTATCTACGGTCTGGGTGATCCTAAGTCTTATTTGAAGATGATGCTTCATTTGAGTCGTGGCGAGGTGATGGATCAGCGAGACATCCTGCGTCGATTGGCTGAGCTGCAATATTCAAGAAACGATGTCGCCTTTGAACGTGGTCAGTTCCGTGTTCGTGGTGAGGTGATTGATATCTTTCCGGCTGAATCTGACCAAGATGCGGTTCGAATTGAGATGTTCGATGACGAAGTGGACTGCATTAGTATTTTTGATCCTCTGACTGGTGCGGTGAAACAAAGAGACTTGCCGCGCTTTACGGTTTATCCAAAAACTCACTATGTAACGCCAAGAGAAAAAATCCTTGAGGCGATTGAGAACATCAAGGACGAACTGCGCGATCGTGCTCAATACTTAAAAGACAACAATAAGCTTTTGGAAGAGCAGCGTATCTCTCAAAGAACTCAGTTTGATATTGAGATGATGACTGAGCTTGGCTTCTGTTCCGGTATCGAAAACTATTCACGATACTTGAGCGGCCGTGCGGAAGGGGAAGCGCCGCCAACGTTATTTGACTACCTGCCTGATGATGGTTTGCTGATCATCGATGAGTCACACGTGACTGTGCCGCAAATTGGTGCGATGTATAAAGGTGACCGTTCTCGTAAAGAAACCTTGGTCGAGTTTGGTTTTAGACTGCCTTCTGCATTGGATAACCGTCCAATGAAGTTTGAAGAATTTGAGTCTATAGCCCCACAAACGATTTTTGTGTCGGCAACACCAGGTAATTACGAGATTGAAAAATCAGATGGCGAGATTGCTGATCAAGTGGTACGTCCTACTGGTCTGTTAGACCCAATCATCGAAGTAAG
The DNA here is from genome assembly GCF_041474275.1 of Vibrio sp. 10N.222.52.B7. Classification (NCBI taxonomy): domain Bacteria; kingdom Pseudomonadati; phylum Pseudomonadota; class Gammaproteobacteria; order Vibrionales; family Vibrionaceae; genus Vibrio; species Vibrio sp. 10N.222.52.B7. Next base: position 47,181 of record NZ_JBFRTU010000018.1, read on the forward strand.
ACCTGTCGCGACGCAGGTGGATGACTTGCTGTCTGAAATCAGAATCCGTTCAGTGAAAGAAGAGCGTGTTTTGGTTACCACGTTGACCAAGAGAATGGCAGAAGACTTAACCGAATACCTAAGTGAGCACGGCGTTAAAGTGCGTTACTTGCACTCGGATATCGATACCGTTGAGCGTGTAGAGATCATCCGAGACCTACGTTTGGGCAAGTTCGATGTGTTAGTGGGCATTAACTTACTTCGTGAAGGTTTGGATATGCCTGAAGTGTCGCTGGTGGCGATTCTTGATGCAGATAAAGAGGGCTTCTTGCGTTCTGAGCGTTCTCTGATTCAAACCATTGGTCGTGCTGCTCGTAACTTGGAAGGTCGAGCAATCCTTTATGGTGATTCGATTACTAAGTCGATGAGAAAAGCGATTGATGAAACCGATCGTCGTCGCGAGAAACAGCAAGCCTACAACGAAGAGCAAGGCATCACACCGCAAGCGTTGAAACGCAATATCAAAGACATTATGGAACTGGGTGATCTAACCAAGTCGAAGCAGCAGCGCCAATCGAAACAAGTTCCACTATCTAAGGTGGCAGAGCCTTCTGAAAGTTATGCAGTACTTACGCCGCAACAGCTTGATAAAGAGATCAGCAAGCTAGAATCTGCGATGTATCAGCATGCTCAGAATCTGGAATTTGAATTGGCCGCACAGAAGCGTGATGAAATTGATCAGTTAAGAAAGCAGTTTATTACCAACAGCTAATCTCACTTTTCGCTCGAGAATTGATCCCCCTCAACACAAGAATTGAGAGTGTTTCAGACAAAAAAACAGCCAGTAGTAAATGTTCTACTGGCTTACGTTTGTGAACAATCGGTCCACTAACAACGTCAGTTGGCTAGGTGACCCGAAGGTCATTTATACCGTTGCATCGTTCGTGCCAGATAGATAAAACATTGATTGTTTGAAGCAAGTAAAAAAACACACTACAAATACTGTGGCTAATTTGCATAATGCAAAGCGGAATGCGACTATAATAAGAAATGCAAATTATAAATGGCTAGGATATGCAATCAAAAACGCTAGATAACAAATCGAAGTATTTGTTGATGGTAGAGGATACCGCTTCGGTAGCAGCTTTATATCGCTCGTATCTTACACCGCTCGAAATTGATATCAACATTGTCGGCACTGGCCGCGATGCAATCGAGAGTTTGAATCATCGAATCCCAGACCTTATTTTATTAGATCTACGTCTGCCTGATATGACGGGTATGGACGTACTATTTGCTGTAAAACAAAAATACCCTGAAGTTCCAGTTATCTTCATGACGGCTCACGGCTCTATCGATACCGCTGTAGAAGCGATGCGTCATGGCTCTCAAGATTTCCTTATCAAACCGTGTGAAGCCGACCGACTCCGTATTACGGTGAATAATGCGATCCGCAAAGCCACCAAACTTAAAAATAGCTCGGAACACCCGGGAAACCAGAACTACCAAGGTTTTATCGGCAGCAGCCAAACCATGCAGCAGGTTTACCGAACTATCGATTCTGCTGCATCGAGTAAGGCGAGCATTTTCATTACTGGTGAAAGTGGTACCGGTAAAGAGGTATGTGCAGAAGCCATTCATGCGGCGAGTAAGCGTGGCGATAAGCCGTTCATCGCGATTAACTGTGCCGCTATCCCTAAAGACCTGATTGAAAGTGAGCTGTTTGGCCACGTTAAAGGTGCCTTTACCGGTGCTGCGACCGATCGCCAAGGTGCTGCTGAGCTTGCTGATGGTGGAACACTGTTCCTTGATGAACTGTGCGAAATGGACTTAGAGCTGCAAACCAAGCTGCTGCGCTTTATCCAAACCGGTACTTTCCAAAAAGTCGGCTCTTCGAAGATGAAGAGTGTCGACGTTCGTTTTGTGTGTGCGACCAACCGTGACCCTTGGAAAGAAGTACAAGAAGGTCGCTTTAGAGAAGATTTATACTATCGTTTATACGTGATTCCATTGCACTTGCCGCCATTGCGTGAGCGTGGTGAAGATGTCATCGAGATCGCGTATTCTCTGCTAGGCTATATGTCGGTCGAGGAGGGGAAGGCGTTTGTACGTTTTGCTCAGGAAGTACTTGATCGCTTTAATCAATATGAGTGGCCGGGTAACGTTCGTCAGCTACAAAACGTGTTGCGGAACGTGGTGGTTTTGAATAACGGCAAAGAGATTACTCTCAACATGCTTCCACCACCGTTGAACCAACCGATTGAAAACAGTCTGCGATTGAAAGAGAAGCAGAATGAAGACATCACGGTAAAAGATATTTTCCCATTGTGGATCACTGAGAAAACGGCTATCGAGCAGGCCATTAAAGCGTGTGATGGCAACATCCCTCGTGCGGCAGGTTTCTTAGATGTCAGTCCATCGACGATATACCGTAAGTTGCAAACGTGGAATGCGAAGCAGTAATCAACAAACAATAAGAAAATAATAATGACGAAAGTATTAAATCAGCAAAAAGTTGATGAGCTTGCCGGCGAAATAGGCCAAGAGAATGTCCCGGTTTTACTGGAAATCTTCTTAGGTGAGTTGAAAGGCTACTACGAACATCTAGAGATAAATAAAGCGTCGGATACGTCTAAGTACTTGGCTGATATAAGCCATGCACTTAAGAGCAGCGCAGCAAGTTTTGGTGCGGATTCTTTGTGTAGTTTTGCGATTAGCTTAGACGCAAAAGTGAAGCAAGCATTGCCTGTAACCGAGATTGATTTCCAAGATATGCAAGAGCTCCTGTTATCAACGTACACTGAATATCAGCAGTTGATGACGGATCTCTAAAGCGGCTAGTTATTAAAAAAGGAGCATGATGCTCCTTTTTTGTTTTTACTGGTCTCTGTCGTATAGCCTAAGCGACAAGCATTAAGCCAGTTGACCCCTAATCGCTTGTTGGAGTTTTAAACGGTCGTGTCGCCAATCTCGGTTAGGAGAGGCAAGATCAGTGGTCACACAATTCCATTGCCCTTCTAATTCAGGGTGTGGTTCATTGCCCAGTACAATGTCTATCTTTCTTGCCTTACAGGTACGTTCACACCACTCCAATTGTTCTTGAAGCGTCATTTTTCCTGCAGGGCCGTGTTCTGGCGAAAGGTTTTCAACAAAGATAACTTTTGCCTTGGTATTTTCCGCGATTGCTTTGCCAATTTCTGGCAGTAGCAGCGGGGGCATCACACTGGTTAAAAAGCTTCCTGGTCCAAGGACAATGCAGTCTGCTTGCTCAACTGCAGCAACAGCTTCTTTGGTTGCCGGTACTTCTGGAGATAAGTCCATCATGCGCAGCTTTTCTGTCATGTCATCAACGTTGGTTTCGCCAGTTACCCAACGACCGTCCATTGATAAAGCCGTTAGATCAGAAGGGTGCTCGGTCATTGGGACGATATTGACATCGACTTTGAGCATATTTCGAATTAGGTTAATTGCTTCCAATGGGCGAACGGAAAGGTTGTCTAACGCCGTTAGCATTAGGTTACCTAAGTTGTGACCATCGAGTTCACCTTGGCCGCGAAAGCGGTATTCGAACATCATCGAACTGATTGAAGGTTCTGTGATTAATTGGTTGATACAGTTACGAGTATCTCCCCAAGCGATACCACCTTGGCAGTCTCGAATTCGTCCGGTGGAACCACCATTATCTGTCGTTGCAACAATGCCAGTTGCGTTGTTACCAAAGTCTTTTAATGCAGCTAACATGCGACCTAAGCCATGGCCACCGCCGATTGCTACGACTTTCTTTGAAGAGTAAATATTCATTTATTGTTCTTGTTAGGTTATTACCAACTATAATTTAGGTTAAATGCTTCTCGCTATATACTCAACAAGAGTTATTTTGAGCGTTTGATACGTTTTTTTTGCCGATGTGACCCGTTTTTTACCATCAGAGCTAGATTCACGTACAAATATTAAGTATTTTATTACTCAGCTACTGCGCGTGTGAATATAACGCTCAGTTGCCATAACTCCGAGCTCTCGCATGCTAAGTCGCACAGTGGTATTTGCTGTACCGATACGCATCAAGAGCCAGTGACATGTTGTCACAAGGGCTTAATTGGAAATGATTATGCCTCCCGTGTTTGGAAAGGTGTTCCGTGGCGCAACAATTCGAAGATAGATTCCATCGCAAGTTTTATTACTTGCGCTTGTCGGTTACAGACGTCTGTAACTTTAAATGTACTTACTGCTTGCCAGATGGTTACAAACCGTCAGGGCAAAAAAACTCGTCTTTTTTAAGTGTTCCCGAGATCAAACGCGTTGTTAAAGCGTTTGCAGATTGTGGTACCTCAAAGATCCGCATTACAGGCGGAGAGCCGAGTCTGCGTAAAGACTTTCCTGAAATCATACATACCGTTGCTTCTACTCCAGGCATCGAAAAAGTAGCCACCACAACGAATGGCTACCGCATGGAGAAACAAGTAGGGCAATGGCGTGATGCTGGTTTAACCCATATAAACGTGAGCGTGGATAGTTTAGATTCGCGCATGTTCCATCAGATCACTGGTGAGAATAAGTTTACTGAGGTTATGCGAGGCATTGATAAAGCGTTTGAGGTTGGCTTTGAACAAGTCAAAGTCAACGTCGTATTAATGAAAGACCTCAATAGTCAGGAATTACCAGCCTTCCTTAATTGGATCAAAGACAAACCTATTCAATTACGTTTTATCGAGCTGATGAAAACCGGCGAGATGGACGAGTTGTTCGATAAACATCATGTGTCTGGCGTTGCGATTCGCAACCAGCTTATTGCTAATGGTTGGCTGTTAAAAGTCAAAGCCGTTAACGATGGCCCGGCGCAAGTGTTTGTCCACCCAGACTACAAGGGTGAAATCGGTTTGATCATGCCTTACGAGAAAGACTTTTGTGAGAGTTGTAACCGACTGCGCGTTTCTGCGACCGGTAAACTTCACTTATGTCTGTTTGGCGACCATGGTGTTGAACTGAGAGATCTGATTCAAGAAGATCAACAAGAGCAAGAACTCATTGATCGAATTCAGGCTCAGCTTCAAACCAAGTCCGTTAGCCACTTCTTACACGATGGCAACAGCGGCATGACTCCAAACTTGGCGTCAATCGGCGGTTAACCCGCTACACACTCTAAAGCATTTTATCACTCAGCTTCTTCAGGCTGGGCGAATCAGTCTAATGAAAAATTTATATAGGTGAACAAATGGGTCACGCAGAAAGCAAATTCCAAGCAGCAAACATCGCAGTACTAACGGTTTCAGATACTCGTACAGAAGAAAACGACACTTCAGGCGGTTACCTAGCAGAGCATGCTAAAGAAGCGGGTCACAACGTGGTTGATAAGCAAATCGTTATTGATGACATGTACAAGATCCGTGCGATCGTATCTAAATGGATCGCTGATGAAAGCGTACAAGCTATCATGATCACGGGTGGTACTGGTTTCACTTCTCGTGACAGCACGCCTGAAGCGCTTAAGCCACTGTTCGACAAAGAAGTAGAAGGCTTTGGTGAGCTATTCCGTCAAGTATCTTACGAAGAGATCGGTACTTCGACAATTCAATCTCGTGCGATTGCGGGTTTTGCTAACCACACGGTTATCTTTGCGATGCCAGGTTCTACAGGCGCTTGCCGCACCGGTTGGACTAAGATCATCAAGCAACAGATGGATGCTAGCCACCGTCCTTGTAACTTCATGCCACACCTTTCTGTATAAGGCGGTTTGAGTATGAGCCAATTTACACACATTAACGCGTCTGGCGAAGCAAACATGGTCGATGTATCGGCTAAAGCGGAAACAGTACGTGAAGCGAGAGCGGAAGCCTTCGTTCAAATGTCGGCAGAAACGCTAGAGCTGATTGTCTCTGGTAGCCACCATAAAGGTGATGTTTTCGCAACGGCACGTATTGCGGGTATTCAAGCGGCGAAGAAGACGTGGGATCTGATTCCCCTGTGTCACCCTCTGCTATTAACTAAAGTAGAAGTGCAGCTTGAAGCTATCGAGTCTGAAAACAAGGTTCGCATCGAATCTGTTTGTAAGCTTGCGGGTAAGACGGGCGTAGAGATGGAAGCGCTAACGGCTGCTTCTGTGGCTGCGTTAACGATTTACGATATGTGTAAAGCTGTTCAGAAAGACATTGTTATCGAAAACGTGCGCCTGCTAGAGAAGACAGGTGGTAAATCTGGTCACTTTAAGGTGGAGTCATGATTACAGTACTTTTCTTTGCTCAAACTCGTGAACTTGTTGGTGTGGACAGCGTTGAAGTTGATGCACAATTTAAGACGATTGAAGCGATTCGTAGTCATCTTGTGACACAAGAAGGCAAATGGGATATCGCATTGGAAGAGGGGAAGCTTCTGGCTGCACTTAACCAATCAATCGTACCTCTGACAGCTGAAGTGAAAGACGGCGACGAAGTGGCTTTCTTCCCACCAGTGACTGGAGGCTAAGCATGGATCCAAGAGTATTAGTGACAGCTGAGGACTTCTCGGTAGGCGACGAATACGACTACTTGGCTCAAGGTACAGCTGCCGGAGCGATTGTGACGTTCGTTGGTAAAGTTCGCGACATGAACCTTGGCGACAATGTGATTGGTTTGTCTCTGGAGCACTATCCGGGTATGACAGAAAAATCACTGAGCGAGATCTGTGATCAAGCTGAGGCACGCTGGCCAATCCAAAAGATGCGAGTTATCCATCGTGTTGGTGACCTAGATATCGGTGACCAGATTGTTTACGTTGGTGTATCCAGTGCACACCGCGGTGCGGCCTTTGAAGCCTGTGAATTCGTTATGGACTTCCTGAAAACCAAGGCTCCCTTTTGGAAAAAGGAACGCACGACCGAAACGACGCGTTGGGTTGATTCTCGTGATTCAGACACGAAAGCAGCGGAACGCTGGGAGAAGTAATTTCTCTTAAAGTGATGTTGCTTCAGCATTTACTCATTTGTATATGAGACAGTCAAAAACCGACCACTTAGGTCGGTTTTTTTGTACCTGCTATAAATCTATTTATAGATAATCATTGATTTGATAAATGATAATTCATTGTGGTTGCATATAAATTCAGCGCGTAATTTTGTCTTAATTGGTGCATTGGATAACCCGGTTTGGTGCAGAGCATTATGCTGTCTTGTATAAAGTGATTATCCTCACAAATAGTGTAGACGGTTTAGGTGATATGTGATGTGCAATTAGATTTCATGTGGCATTAATGTTAATTTGCGCTCAGTGTTCTAGCATAAGATGCTAAAAAAAAGTATCAACACAGATACATCAACACTAAAGGCTGTTTTTTAATTAATCCCTCTACGCAAGTCACTACTGATTTGGGGTTTTTTAGATATTTACACTGATACCTTAAGTATTTCGGAGAATTATCCGATTTTTTGCGACTTGTTTGTGGCAAATTACTTCAATGGTTGATAGTGTGTGCCTCAATCTTTGTAAGGTTTTAGATTTTTATGCTTAAATTTTGAGCTAAATAAATCTAAATCACTGCCGTTCAGTGAACCAAGCAAAGAAGTCATGGATGCAATACATAAAACTTGGAGTTTATTAAATGTACAAGAATAAAATCACTCAGGCCCTTCTTCTAGGTGCTGGTTTGGCAGTGGCTGCCTCTTCTACTCTTTCTATCGCTGCTGAAGTTCCAGCAGGCACAGAACTGGCAAAAGTTCAGGAACTGGTTCGCGGTAACGGTACTGAAGTTGCAACTATCGACCCACACAAATCTCAAGGTGTACCAGAATCTCACGTAATTCGTGATCTTCTAGAAGGTCTAGTGAACCAAGACGGCGACGGCAACACTATCCCTGGTGTTGCGGAAAGCTGGGAAACGACAGACAACAAAACATTCACTTTCCACCTACGCAAAGACGCAAAATGGTCTAACGGCGATCCTGTAACAGCTCAAGATTTTGTATACAGCTGGCAACGTGCAGTTGATCCTGCAACGGCTTCTCCATACGCTTGGTACATGGAATACACCAAGATGGCGAATGCGAAAGATATCGTAGCGGGTAAGAGAGACAAGAGTGAACTAGGCGTTAAAGCAGTGGATGCAAACACTCTAGTTGTTGAATTAGAAACAGCGGTACCATACTTCGTAATGATGATGGGCCACACAACAATGAAGCCAGTACACCAGGCAACTGTTGAAAAATACGGTGACCAGTGGACTAAGCCAGAGCACTTTGTTGGCAACGGTGCATTCTCTGTTGATAAATGGGTTGTTAACGAGCGTCTAGTACTCAAGCGTAACGAACAGTACTGGGACAACGATAAAACAGTTCTTAACAAAGTAACGTTCCTACCAATCGAAAACCAAGTAGCGGAAATGAACCGTTTCCTATCTGGTGAAATCGATTTCACAAACGAACTTCCAACTGAGCACTTCAAGCGTCTTCAAAAAGAGTACGCAGAAGATGTATCTGTAGCGGGTAACCTATGTACTTACTACTACATCTTCAATACGAAGAAAGCACCATTTGATGATGTTCGTGTTCGTCAAGCAATCTCTTACGCGATCGACCGTGATATCGTAACAGGTGCTATCCTAGCGCAAGGTCAAAAACCTGCGTATTTCCTAACGCCTGAAATCACAGCTGGCTTCGATCCTGAGCTACCTGCTTACGGCAAGATGTCTCAGAAAGAGCGTAACGCAGAAGCGGAACGTCTTCTTGAAGAAGCGGGTTACGGTAAAGACAACCCACTTAAATTCAACCTGCTTTACAACACTTCAGAGAACCACAAGAAGATTGCTGTAGCGCTAGGTTCTATGTGGAAGAAAACACTGGGTCTTTCTGTAACACTTGAGAACCAAGAGTGGAAAACGTACCTATCTTCTAAAGATTCTGGTGACTTCGAAGTAGCACGTGCTGGTTGGTGTGGTGACTACAATGAAGCGTCTTCGTTCCTAACGCTAATGAAGAGTAACAACACTACCGGTGGTGTTCACTACGACAGCGCGGCTTACGACCAGATCATCGATAAAGCACTTAACTCAACTTCAGAAGAAGAGCGTAAAGCACTTTACCTAGAAGCTGAGGCGCTAATGGCAAACGACATGCCAATCGCTCCTATCTACCAATACGTTAAATCTCGTCTACTTAACCCGCATGTTGGTGGTTTCCCAATCAACAACGCGGAAGACAAGATCTTCTCGAAAGACCTATACATCAAAGCTCAATAATAAGCTTCGATTCTAAAAAGTTAATATAACTATAACGATACAGGCACTACATGCGCAGGGCGCGCATGTAGCGTCTTTCTAATTTTAATTGTCACAGACTGAAAGAGTGAGTTTATGCTTAAATTCATTATGAAACGGATATTTGAAGCGATTCCAACCATGTTGGTGTTGATCACTATATCTTTCTTTCTCATGCGTTTCGCACCGGGTAACCCGTTTTCAAGCGAACGTCCATTACCGCCAGAAGTTATGGCTAACATCGAAGCTAAATACGGCTTAGATAAACCAGTATTTGAACAATACACCACGTATTTGACAAATATCTTACAAGGTGACTTCGGCCCCTCGTTTAAGTACCAAGATTACACAGTAAATGAGCTGATCGCGGTTGCACTTCCAGTATCTGCGAAGGTAGGTTTCGTTGCCTTTATCTTCACACTATTGATGGGGGTCACTGTCGGGACGATTGCTGCCTTGAAGCACAACACCTGGGTCGACTACACCATAATGTCGACCGCCATGCTCGGGGTGGTAATGCCATCTTTCGTGTTGGCACCGGCGCTTATTTACCTTTTCTCCCTGCACTGGAACATATTCCCAGCAGGTGGTTGGCATGGCGGTACATTCATGTACATCGTGCTGCCTGTTATCGCGATGTCTCTTCTTTACGTAGCAACCTTTGCTCGTATTACTCGCGGTAGCATGATTGAAACGCTAAACAGTAACTTTATCCGAACTGCGCGTGCAAAAGGTCTAAGCTACCGTTATATCATTCTAAAACATGCACTTAAGCCAGCAATGCTACCTGTTGTTTCTTACATGGGACCTGCGTTCGTAGGTATCATCACAGGTTCAGTTGTTGTTGAAACCATCTTCGGCCTACCAGGTATCGGTAAGCTGTTTGTTAACGCCGCGTTTAACCGTGACTACTCGCTAGTAATGGGTGTAACCATCTTGATTGGTTTCCTATTCATCTTGTTCAACGCAATCGTTGATATTTTGCTAGCGCTTATTGACCCGAAAATTCGCTACTAACAGGGACGCATGGTTATGTTGAAGAAAAAAGAAAATTTAGAAGCGATCGAAAAGTTCTCTGAGAGCTTAGAGATTGAAGGTCGTAGTTTGTGGCAGGACGCGCGCATTCGTTTCATGCGAAACAAAGCTGCGATGGTGAGTCTGTTCATTCTTACGCTTATGGTACTGGCAGTTATCTTCTTACCAATGCTGGCTCAGTACACTTATGATGATACTGACTGGTACGCAATGCACGTTGGTCCGAATGCGGATCACTGGTTTGGTACCGATAGCTTAGGTCGTGATTTGTACGTTCGTACTCTTGTCGGTGGCCGCATCTCATTGATGGTTGGTGTGATGGGTGCCTTCGTAGCGGTACTGATTGGTACGCTTTACGGTGCAGCTTCAGGCTTCATCGGCGGTCGTACTGACCGAGTGATGATGCGTATCCTAGAGATCTTGTACGCAGTGCCATTCATGTTCCTAGTAATCGTACTGGTAACGTTCTTTGGTCGTAACATCGTCCTAATCTTCGTTGCTATTGGTGCGATTGCTTGGCTAGATATGGCGCGTATTGTACGTGGTCAAACGTTGAGCCTACGTAGTAAAGAGTTCATTGAAGCTGCACACGTATGTGGTGTAAGCAAATGGAAGATCATTACACGTCACATCGTACCGAACGTACTGGGTATCGTAGCGGTTTACTCTACGTTGCTTATTCCAAGCATGATCCTTACAGAATCATTCTTATCTTTCCTTGGTCTTGGTGTTCAAGAGCCTATGACAAGCTGGGGCGCATTGCTTCAAGAAGGTTCGCAAACAATGGAAGTTGCAATCTGGCAATTGACATTCCCTGCGGCATTCATGGTAGTTACGCTGTTCTGCTTTAACTACGTAGGTGATGGTCTGCGCGACGCGCTTGATCCAAAAGACAGATAACGAAATAGCAATTAAAAGCTATAAAAGATTAAGGAAGCAATAATGAGCTTATTAGATGTCAAAGATCTGCGCGTCGAATTTACCACACAAGATGGTATCGTAACCGCAGTAAACGACTTGAACTTCTCACTTAACCAAGGCGAAACGCTGGGTATTGTTGGTGAGTCGGGTTCAGGTAAATCACAAACGGTATTTGCACTGATGGGGCTGCTGGCTAAGAACGGCATCATCTCAGGCAGTGCAAAGTTTGAAGGCAATGAAATCCTCAACCTGCCTGAAAAAGCACTGAACAAGGTTCGTGCTGAACAGATCGCGATGATCTTCCAAGATCCAATGACCTCACTGAACCCTTACATGAAAGTAAGTGATCAGCTGATGGAAGTACTTATGCTGCATAAAGGCATGGGTAAAGCAGAAGCGTTTGAAGAATCAGTACGCATGCTTGAAGCGGTGAAAATCCCTGAAGCACGCAAGCGTATCACTATGTACCCGCACGAGTTTTCGGGCGGTATGCGTCAGCGTGTGATGATCGCAATGGCACTGCTGTGTCGTCCTAAATTGCTTATCGCTGATGAACCAACAACGGCACTGGATGTAACCATTCAAGCGCAAATCATGGAATTGCTGAACGAACTAAAAGATGAGTTCAATACAGCAATCATTATGATCACCCATGACTTGGGTGTTGTTGCTGGTTCTTGTGACAAAGTACTTGTGATGTACGCGGGTCGTACAATGGAGTACGGCACGGTTGATGAAATCTTCTACGAGCCAAGCCACCCATACGCGGAAGGCCTGCTTAAAGCGATTCCTCGTTTGGATACCGAAGGTGAAATTCTACCGACGATTCCAGGTAACCCACCTAACTTACTTCGCCTACCAACAGGTTGTCCTTACCAAGACCGTTGTCACCGTGTAATGGACCGTTGTAAGCAAGAAGCACCGATTTTGCAGCCATTTGCTAAAGACCGTCAGCGTGCTTGTTTTTCAGACTGGGAGACTTGGACAAAATGAGTAAAGAATTACTATTAGATATTAAAGACCTGAAAGTTCACTTTAGCATTGCAGCTAAGTCTGCTTGGCCTTGGGCAAAACCATCAAACCTTAAAGCGGTTGATGGGGTTGATGTTCACCTTTACGAAGGCGAAACACTAGGCGTAGTGGGTGAGTCTGGTTGTGGTAAATCAACTTTTGCCCGTGCGATTATCGGCTTGGTTGAAGCGACTGAAGGTCAAGTGATGTGGTTAGGTCAAGACCTAACTAAGATGCAGGAAGTGAAGCGTCGTGAGACTCGTAAAGAGATTCAGATGATCTTCCAAGACCCGCTAGCGTCGCTTAACCCACGTATGTCAGTAGGCGATATCATTGCTGAGCCTCTAGAGACTTTCTTCCCTGAACTTTCTAAACAAGAAGTGAAGGACAGAGTTAAAGAGATGATGGCAAAGGTTGGTCTACTACCAAACGTAATCAACCGTTACCCACATGAATTCTCTGGTGGTCAGTGTCAGCGTATTGGTATTGCACGTGCACTTATCTTGAAACCTAAGATGATCATTTGTGACGAACCTGTTTCGGCACTTGACGTATCTATCCAAGCTCAAGTTGTTAACCTTTTGAAAGAACTGCAAAAAGAGCTAGGTCTTTCGCTGGTATTTATCGCGCACGATTTGTCAGTGGTTAAGCACATCTCAGACCGTGTATTGGTAATGTACCTAGGTAATGCGGTTGAGCTGGGTGAGTCAGATGCACTATTCTCTGATCCAAAGCACCCGTACACCAAGGCGTTGATGTCTGCGGTTCCTATTCCAGATCCTCGCTTAGAGCGTAGTAAAACTATCCAGATGCTGGAAGGTGACCTACCATCGCCAATCAACCCACCATCAGGATGTGTTTTCCGTACTCGTTGTCCACAAGCGACAGAAGCGTGTGCGCAAACTAAGCCAACGATTCAAGGCGATGATGTGCACGCAGTATCTTGCTTGCACGTACAAGTCTAGGGCCAATTTAAAACGGTTCAGCCTGTGACAGGCTTAAGCGCGACTAGTTTTTAGAGTCGCGCTTTTTTTGTACTGCAGACCTAGTTCCTATATTTTGCTCAACAACTTCATCAAATAATTCGAACAACTAAGCCAACTTCTTCTAGTTTTGAAAAAGTTGGCTTTTTTTATACTAGAGAAAAGTTAGCATCACAGAGGTTTGGATATGGGCAAATTAGTTGAAGGTGTTTGGCATGATGTGTGGTACGACACGAAAGAAAGCGGTGGTAAGTTTGTTCGTGAAGATGCGGGCTTTCGTCATTGGGTAGAGAACAAACCGGGCGCGCAGTTTGAGCCGGAAAGCGGCCGTTATCACTTATACGTATCGTTAGCTTGCCCTTGGGCGCACCGAACCCTTATCTTCCGCGAGCTGAAAGACCTAACCGATCACATTGACGTGACGGTTGTTTGCCCAGACATGATGAGTGAAGGTTGGCAAATGGGGTTACCTGAACCTCTATTTGGCCATACCCGCATGCACCAAATCTACACCCAAGGCAAACCGGACTATTCAGGTCGAGTCACGGTTCCTGTTTTATGGGATAAGAAAACCAACACCATTGTGAGTAACGAGTCGTCTGAAATCATTCGCATGTTTAACTCAGAGTTTAACGAGCTAACGGGTAACACCGATGATTACTACCCGTGGGAGTTGTCCAAGAAGATTGATGAGTGGAATGATTATATCTACCCAAACATCAACAACGGCGTATACCGAACCGGCTTTGCGACAACACAAGAAGCCTACGAAGAAGCGTATGACGCCTTGTTTGAAGCCTTAGACAAAGTAGATGCGCACCTTAGCGAACATCGCTATTTGGCGGGTAACGAGATTACAGAAGCGGATTGGCGCTTGTTTACCACTCTGGTTCGATTTGATGCGGTTTATGTGGGTCACTTCAAGTGTAACAAGCAACGAATTGCGGATTACAAACATATCCAAGGTTATCTAAAAGAGCTCTATCAAATAGAGGGTATTAAAGAGACTACGGATTTCTACCACATCAAGCGCCACTACTATTACAGCCACACTGGTATCAACCCGACTCAAGTGGTGCCTAAAGGGCCTGATCTGGATTTAGATTCGCCTCACGGACGTGGTTAGAATCATTAATTAATCCGCTTTTCTTCAGGCGTAAAAAAACCCTAGATAAACATCTAGGGTTTTTGCTTTCTGAAAAAGAAAATTAGTTAACTACTTTTTCTTCAGCTTGTGCAGCTTGGTCTGCTTGGATAGCCGTTAGAGCTACTGTGTAAACGATGTCGTCTACTAGAGCGCCACGAGACAAGTCATTTACTGGCTTGCGCATACCTTGAAGCATTGGACCGATAGATACTAGATCTGCTGAACGCTGTACAGCTTTGTAAGTCGTGTTACCCGTGTTTAAGTCTGGGAATACGAATACTGTCGCTTTACCTGCAACTGGAGAGTTAGGCGCTTTAGAAGCGGCTACGTTTTCCATGATTGCTGCATCGTACTGTAGAGGACCGTCGATCACTAGATCAGGACGCTTCTCTTGAGCAAGTTTCGTTGCTTCACGTACTTTATCTACGTCTGCACCCTTACCAGATTCACCAGTAGAGTAAGAGATCATAGCAACGCGTGGGTCGATACCGAATGCCGCAGCAGAATCTGCAGATTGGATAGCGATTTCAGCAAGCTGTTCAGCTGTTGGATCTGGGTTGATCGCACAGTCACCGTATACAAGAACTTGATCAGGCAGAAGCATGAAGAAGATTGAAGATACGATAGAAGCATCAGGAGCAGTCTTGATGATCTGGAACGGAGGAACGATAGTGTTCGCCGTTGTGTGAACAGCACCAGAAACTAGGCCGTCAACTTCGCCAGCTTCAAGCATCATAGTACCTAGGAATACTGAATCTTCTAGCTTCTCACGAGCAACAACTTCAGTCATACCTTTAGCGCCACGAAGTTCTACTAGACGAGCTACGTAGTTTTCGCGAACTGATGCAGAATCGATGATCTCAACGCCAGCGCCAAGCTCAACACCTTGCTGCGCTGCAACGCGACGGATTTCTTCAGGGTTACCTAGAAGTACACACGTTGCGATACCGCGCTCAGCACAGATAGCCGCAGCTTTAACTGTACGTGGCTCATCACCTTCAGGAAGAACGATGCGCTTAGCCGCTTTACGAGCAAATTCAGTTAGCTGGTAACGGAATGCTGGTGGGCTTAGACGACGGATGCCTTGAGTACCTTCAGATAGAGAATCAATCCAAGGGCCATCAATGTGGCTTGCAACGTGATCGTTAACGAACTCGATACGCTCTTTATCGTCTGCAGGAACTTCTAGGTTGAAGCTCTGTAGGTTTAGAGATGTCTGCCAAGTGTTACCTTGAGCCTTGAAGATCGGTAGACCTGAAGCGAATGCTGGTGCACAAAGGTTAGCAATGCTTTCTGGAATGTCGTAACCGCCAGTAAGCAGGATTGCGCCAATCTCAACACCGTTTTTCGCAGCAAGAGCCGCAGCAACGATAACGTCAGGACGGTCTGCAGAAGTTACTAGCAGTGAGCCTGGTTTGAAGTGCTCAATCATGTGCGGTAGAGAACGTGCACAGAAAGTGATGCTCTTAATACGACGAGTTGAGATTTCACCTTCGTTAACGATTTCAGCGTTAAGGTGCTTAGCCATATCAACCGCACGAGTTGCGATTAGATCGATGCTCCATGGCACGCAGCCAAGAACACGGATAGGGCTAGAGTTGAAGATTTGCATTACTTCAAGGTTCGCTTGCTGAGCGCTGTCTGCATCATCAAAGATTTCAGATAGGTCAGGGCGAGTACGGCCAGCCTCATCAACAGGAGCATTAAGCTTGTTGATGATTACGCCTTTGATGTTTTTGTTCTTAGTACCGCCGAAGTTAGAACATGCTACTTCTATACGCTCTTTAAGCTGCGTAGGGTTGTCAGTACCAGGAGTCGCAACGAATACGATCTCCGCGCCAAGTGTTTTTGCGATTTCCGCGTTCACTTGGTTAGCAAATGGGTGCTTACGAGTAGGTACTAGACCTTCGATTAGCGTAACTTCTGCGTCTTTGTTGATCTTGTTGTATTGCTCAACAACAGACTCAAGAAGCTCGTCCATTTTTTCGCTACCGATCAAAGCTTCAGCTTTAGTCATTGCGATTGGCTCACCAATCTTAATGTCGCTGTTTGCGCTGATGATAGTAGACGTTAGATCTGGTTGGTTACCACCGCTGCGAGGCTGAGCGATTGGCTTGTAGAAAGAAACACTTACGCCCTTACGCTCCATAGCGCGAAGAACACCCATGCTAACACTAGTAAGACCAACACCAGCGCTTGTAGGGATAAGCATAATAGTACGTGACATTGACGAACACCTTTGACTATTGGAAATAAAAAAAGCTCAACTGCTATTCCCACCGATATTTAAATTGGGGTAGGAATAGAAGTTGAGCCCCATTTTCTTGATATGAAAAACTGACTAGCTTCGAATGAAGCTAGTCAGGAAAATCAATTAAAGACCTGCTAGTTTCGCAGTGTCTTCAGCAATTACTAGCTCTTCGTTAGTAGAGATAACCATTGCAGGGATACGGCTGTTAGCTGTAGTGATAGTACCTTCGCCGCCGAAACGAGCTTTAAGGTTAGCTTCACCGTCAACTTCGATACCGAAGATGCCTAGGCGGTTAAGAACCATTTCACGGATTGGGCCTGAGTTCTCGCCGATGCCGCCAGTGAAAGTGATTGCGTCTAGACGACCTTCTAGAGTTGCAGTGTAACCAGCTACGTACTTAGCTAGACGGTGACAGAACACGTCCATTGCACGAGTTGCTTCTTCTTTCTCACCGTAGTTGTCTTCAACGAAACGACAGTCAGAAGTCACTTCAGTTAGACCAGCAAGACCAGACTCTTTAGTTAGCATGTTGTTGATTTCTTCAACAGAGTAACCAAGTGCGTCGTGTAGGTGGAAGATGATTGCAGGGTCTAGGTCACCACAACGAGTACCCATTACAAGACCTTCAAGAGGAGTAAGACCCATAGAAGTGTCTACAGATTTACCGTTCTTGATTGCACATACAGAAGCGCCGTTACCTAGGTGACAGTTGATGATGTTAACTTCTTCAACTGGCTTGTTTAGTAGGCCTGCAACTTCACGAGTGATGAATAGGTGAGAAGTACCGTGCATGCCGTAACGACGGATGCCGTGCTCTTTGTACAGGTTGTACGGTAGAGCGTATAGGTAAGACTCAGAAGGCATTGTTTGGTGGAACGCAGTGTCAAAAACAGCAACGTTTTGTAGACCAGGGAAGTTCTGTTGAGCCGCTTCGATACCGATAAGGTGAGCAGGGTTGTGAAGAGGTGCGAAAGTCGCAGCGTCTTGAATACCCTTAAGAACTTCATCAGTGATAAGTGCAGAAGAAGTGAACTGCTCGCCACCGTGTACGATACGGTGACCGATAGCGCCAAGGTTAGCTTTAAGCTCAGGCTTAGAAGCAAGAATAGTTTCTACCATGAAAGATAGTGCTTCTACGTGAGCTGCGCCCGCGCCTAGTTGTGCTTCATGCTTGCCATCAAGTTTCCACTTCATACGAGCTTCTGGAAGACCTAGACACTCAGCAAGACCAGTTAGGTGCTCTGCACCTGTTTCTGCATCAACAACAGCGAATTTAAGAGAAGAACTACCACAGTTTAAAACTAAAACTAGCTTAGACATTAATGACTACCTGTTTATTTTTCTGATCGAAATCAGTTAAGGATGAAAATTAATCTCAAGAATAGTCGAAGCACATAGGCTTGCGTACTAACCTTGGTCAAAAAAACGTTAATTTCCGTATAAAGTGAAAGC
Organism: Vibrio sp. 10N.222.52.B7; assembly: GCF_041474275.1. Classification (NCBI taxonomy): domain Bacteria; kingdom Pseudomonadati; phylum Pseudomonadota; class Gammaproteobacteria; order Vibrionales; family Vibrionaceae; genus Vibrio; species Vibrio sp. 10N.222.52.B7. Next base: position 65,179 of record NZ_JBFRTU010000018.1, read on the forward strand.
GCTCTTTATCAAAAAGAGGCTTGTGCATTCCTTGCAGAAGTCTTCTCAAAGTTGCTTAAATTGTAAATAAGGGCAACAATGAGATTGAGGTCTGCAAATAATAGCGATATTGTGCAAATATAACAAAAAAATTTGAAAGAATATTATTTTTCGTCAAATTTTTGTGTTTTTAGTTGATGATTTCAACTTTTTTTTAATGGGAGACTCATATGAGCAATAGAGTTGGTTTAGCTAGTAGTTTAAAAGATGGCCAAAAGTACATGGATCTCTGGCCCGTCCGAAAAGAGTTAAACGCGATCTTCCCAGAACAACGCATTATTAAAGCGACCCGCTTTGGCGTGAAAGTGATGCCTGCGATTGCCGCTATCAGTGTTCTTACACAAATGGTCTTTAATAATTACCAAGCGATGCCACAGGCTGTGGTTATGGCTTTGTTTGCGATCAGCTTGCCGCTTCAAGGTATGTGGTGGTTGGGCAATCGCTCAAATACACAACTTCCGCCGGCGCTAGTATCGTGGTACCGCGAACTGCATGAAAAGATCACTGAAACGGGTTTTGCGTTAGAGCCTATGAAGCCGCGCCCTCGCTATAAAGAATTGGCAATCATTTTAAATCGTGCCTTTCGTCAGTTAGATAAATCCTCAATGGAGCGTTGGTTCTAAAGAATCCCAGCTCTCCCTCTTGTCTGAGAACAACTATTCATCTTCTATAGCTTGTTCTCAGATTTGCTCCTCTTTTTGTTACCTCGCTTACTTTCCGTTTAGCTTACCTGTCCTTATTCACTTGGTTTCTTACCTTCCTCCGAAGTCAATATAACCTTTCTCACATAACTCGAGCCTTGTTGTATTTTTGTTAAATATCACTTCAAGTTATCAATGGTTACTGGTAATAATGTCAATAGTGATTTTGATGTTGTTCTCTTTGAGCGAGTAATGACGGGTAGAGCTTGATTCAGGGAGCGATAATGAGTTCTGTAAGAAAGGTATTGGCAGCGGTTTTAAGTTGCTTGATGTTGCTATGGACTGGCAATGTAATGGCAAACGTTGCCAAAGTGTCGGTTTCACAAGTTGTTGACCATCCAGATCTGAATGCGACACGTTTAGGGCTTCTTGAAGGATTGAGAGCCAATGGTTATGAACCCGGTAAGAACTTAGAATTCTCCTATGAAATGGCGAATGGTAACCCGGCTCAGGCAGCCAAGATTGCCAGAGAGCTCGTCAGTGAAAATCCACATGTACTTGTTGGTATCGCGACACCGACTTCACAAGCCTTAGTGTCGGCGACTCGCTCGATTCCTATCGTGTTTACCGCGGTTACGGATCCTATCGGCGCTAGGCTCGTTAAACAATTAGAAAAGCCGGGGCGTAATGTCACGGGGCTTTCTGACTTATCTCCGATCACTCAGCATGTGTCATTAATCAAAGAACTGCTCCCTGAAGCTAATTCAATCGGTGTAGTTTACAACCCAGCAGAAGCAAATGCCGTTGCGTTAGTTGGGTTATTGAGAAAGGCAACTCGAGATTTCGGTTATACACTTCACACCGAAAAAGCGCTGACTGTTGACGATGTCGAAGCAAAAGCAGAATCCATTGCTAAGAAGTCCGATGTTATCTATGCCTTGACCGATAATACGGTTGCAAGCGGCATGGAGGGTCTTATCAAAGCGGCTAACCATGCAGATACGCCAGTCGTCGCAGGCGCCACATCTTATGTCGGAAAGGGAGCGATTGCTGGTTTAGGTCTAGATTATTATGATGTTGGGGTTCAGACCGCGGATTATGTCGCAGCCATTCTGGAAGGACAGAAGCCCGGGAAGTTGAGTGTCAAAACTGCGCAGAGTTCTCAGCTGGTGGTCAACCTAGATGCTGCTCGTGAGCTTGGTGTGACAGTGCCTCAATCTGTGATTGAGCGTGCGGTCATTAGCCGGTGAATTGAGTTTGGTGTTAGGTGAGCTAATAGGCCATAAGTCATATTATTAACAGCATTGAAATGGGCTCAGATAACAAACTCACCTGCTCTATATGTTGGCGCTTCTCTATTTTATTCATTTGTAAGCGGTTATTTGACCGTTAGGTGTGTCGTTAATATCAATTTACATTATTTTACGTCGAGCGAATTGCCGATTAATGTAATAATATTAATGGGGGAAATGAAAATAGCTGAACGCTAAGAGCACATTATATGAAAGTAAATAGGCACTTTAGCCTAACCTTTGTTTTCGGGTTTCCCGCTGTGATCGCCGCGATGTTACTTGGCCTAATAGGAAAGAATCATTTTGACGCGGTAGAAAAAGATATCAGTAGTGAGTTTCATCGTATTGAAGATGTGTTCAAAAGAACCACAAAAGTGGCAACAGCCCTAGACTACAGCTTCTCCAACTATTATAAATCAGGAAACCCTCTCTTTCTTGATCACAACAAACATGTTGTGGATGGTCTTTGCCAAATCTGGCCTATTGATGTATTGCTACTTGCCGACGGTAAAACCTCAGACATTCCCTCTGTCGATATCGACTATATGCTAATTGGTCAAGAGTCTCTTTGTTCTGAAAGCAGTGATAGTTATAAGAGCGCGTCAGAAAAAATAGCGTTAGCTCCTATTCTTTCATTTTTATCCCAGCTTGATGAATACCATGCCGGCGTGCACTTTATTGATACGAGCGGCTATGTGATCTCTTCACCTGAAGGTTTTGCCAAAGGGCTGAGCAAAGAGTTACTCTCGACCATAAAGAGTCGTCCTTATTGGCAGAAAACAGCCAACAACCCTGACCAACTTACCCTTTCAGGCCCTGGTTATCGTTTTGATTCCCTTGACCGTATAATCAGTATGACGATCCCTGTATTCCATAAAGGCGTTCACCAAGGGATGCTGTCGGTGGATATTAATGCTGACAAGCTGCTCGCAAACTCGAATGAGCATCTTGCAGGTCGGATCGATATCATTGATACCACTTTAGCGACTCCGGTAGATTCTGCGGCTTTTTATCACGAGATCAAACTGGATGGTGTCTCGTCTCACCATGCGATGTATTACAAATTAGACATCGCGAAAGAGGTTGAGCACTTTTTCGTCTACGAGAAAGACAGCCTTATTGTTGCCATCATTGTGTATCTGTTCTCAGTAACCATCTTCTTCTACGTCAATTCCAATATTGAACGTGGTTACTTCAAAGATCTCGCAGCCAAAGACCCTATGACAGGGTTATTGAATCGTCGTGGCTTAGAAGCGTTCTGGCGCAGTGTAGAGCACGATCAACTGTTTGCATTAACCGTCTTCGATATTGATGATTTTAAGTCAATTAACGACACCTACGGCCACGATAAGGGGGATGATGTGATTCGTTATATGTCGCGTCAGATCAGCAACAGTATTCGAAGCAGTGACGTTGCAGCACGGTTTGGCGGTGAAGAGTTTGTCGTTTATATGAAAGGCGAAGATCGTGAAACTTTGATGAGAACATTAGAGCGAGTGAAGAATGCGATTTGTTCCACTTCAGCCGACATTATTCCAAATGGATTTACGGTGTCTGGCGGTGTCTGCATTGTTGAAACTGAGCAAAGTAAACTTAACTTCGATGAGATATTTAAGTACGCCGATGAAAAGCTGTACGTGGCTAAGACGACGGGCAAAGACCGTCTTAAATTTTAACCACGTTATTGAATCGATGCTTTGTATGAAAATGAAAATGAAAATGAAAATGAAAATGAAAATGAAAGAGGGAAGAGGGAAGAGCGAACGTGTCTACCAAGCAAAGCTTATTTGCACCGGTAAACACGTTTGTAGCGTTGGGTATTTAACCCTAAACATAATCTTAAACAGGTTGGCGGCGTTCTTCTTGATAACGCTGAAGGCGTTCTACAATCGGTGGCGCCTTTTTGAAAGTACGAATTTCTTTAAACAGTTCGTTCGCTTCAGGGTAGCCTTTACTTAGATAAACAAACCACTGCTTCACTCTATTGGGGTAGTACATGCCTTTGTCCCCTTTAATTTGAAACTCTGAATAGCGCAGCAAAAGTTCAATGACTTTATCCCACGGCATTTTCTGGTGGTTGTGCTTAACGACGTTACCAAGGTTTGGAATATTGAAAGCACCACGGCAGACCATTAATGAATCGACGCCTGTTGCTTCTATGCAATCTTGACCATCTTGATAGTTCCAGATCTCCCCATTAGCAATCAACGGCAGAGATGTTTTTTCTCTTATTTGATTGATGAAGTCCCATTTGATTTCGCTGGCTTTATAGCCGCCAACTTTGGTTCTTGCATGCACGGTGAGTTCGTCAGCTTTGGCTTGTTCGATGGCATCGACGATTTCAAAGCACTCTTCCGGATGCTCCCAACCTAATCGAATCTTTGCGGACACAGGAATGTGTGCCGGTACCGCTTCTCGACAGGCGTTCACCACTTGATAGATGAGCTCTGGCTCTTTTAGCAATGAAGCGCCACCATTACTTTTGTTGACCGCTTTTGCTGGGCAACCAAAATTAAGATCGATCCCTTTCGCGCCTAAGCTAGCAGCTTGAAAAGCATTCTCGGCCATCCAATTTGGGTGTTGCCCTAGAAGTTGGAGATGGATTGGCACACCAGCCATGGTCTGAGAGCCTTGATGTAGCTCAGGGCAAATACGGTGGAACACATGCGGGGGAAGAAGTTGATCTACGACGCGCACAAACTCTGTCACACAGAGATCGTAATCATTAATCTCTGTGAGAATTTCACGCATTAGGTGGTCTAGAACGCCCTCCATAGGGCCAAGTATTACGCGCATGTTGCTTTACCAAAACTGAATGAACCGAAAAATTCGAGGCGTGATTGTACGGTGTGCTTACAGAATTGTCACTATGAGTGTGGTGCATGTCTTAATGATGGTTTCGTCTCTTAATAGCGACATCTTTGGGAGGATGGCGTTATAATATCGAAAATGCCCAATATCCAGAGCTTTCATGACATATCAATTATTAAGCCTACCAGAATCAATCACTGACATTACTCCGCAGTTTATGGAAGGTGCAATCCTTGCCTCTAACTTAGCGACCAAACCACTCGATCCAGAAGAGTGGCTGGTTATCGTTGCGCCTGAAGCGGGTAAAGAGCTGGTAACAACGGTGACAGAACAGATTAATCGCCAGCACAACCTGATTCAGCGTAATGAATACCTATTAACAGACGTACTGGCTGAAGGTGACTTTAACGAACAGTTCGCTGATTTTTCTGAAGGCTTCATGATGGTTTGGCCAACAGTGGAAGAGCAGTGGCAGAGCGTGACAGTCGCGGATGGTACTCTGCGCATGTTGCAAGCGCTCTTAACCACCTTGATGCTTGCGATTGATGAAGAGCAAACTCAACAACAAATGATCGCTGCAGGGCTTACTAACCCACCATCGCTTGCCGATTTAGTGGGTCAAGTCGATCTGATGATCTCAGAAGTGGCAATGGCAGCGGATGAAGCTATGTTGGGCAATAAGTCCCAGAGCGTGAACCCGTTTAAAGACATTGGTCGAAACGACCTTTGCCCTTGTGAAAGCGGCAAGAAGTTTAAACAATGCTGCGGTAAAAGCAGCTAATCACGGCTTGTTGAGCAACTTAGTTTGTGTGAATAACAGACTCTCTTAATATGTTCAAAAGCTTAAGTAATAAAAAAGTCGACCTCGTGGTCGACTTTTTTGTTGTCCAAGTGTCAACGGCTTACTGCAAGTCCTTTTTCGACTTCACAAATTGAGAAATAACCACAATACCGAAAGCAACCAAGTTACCTGCAAAGATAATTACTAGCCACTGAGGCATAGAAAGATCGAAGAACTGCCACACAACCTTGCTGCAATCGCCGTAAGCCTCAAACATCCACGGAGCCCATTGGTTTAAAGGCGCCCAGCTAGGGAAGGTTACGAATAAGTCGCAGGTTGCGAAAGGGGACGGATTGAACTGGTAATCGACGTGCTCTAAAGCAAGCATCAAACCTTTGTATGCGCCAAATCCCCAGCTAGCAAGGCCTAACCAGCGTGATATTGGGTTATTCGGGGCAATCGCACCAATCATGGCGGCAACACCGATAGCGAGCATAGCAACGCGCTCATAGATACACATCACGCAAGGACCAAGCATCATCACGTGTTGGAAGAAGAGAGCGCACGCTTCAAAAAAGACAATAAAAGCCAGCAGTAAAAGCCAAGATAAACGTCCCTTAGAGAAGTCTTTGATCATTGCTAAAAAGTTCACGAATTGAATCCTGTCTATAAAATAAAAAAGCCCTGATTACTCAGAGCTTTTTATCTTGGATAAGTTTCCTAATCAACTAATATTTTTGATTAGTTAGTTATAGTTATTGTGGTTTGCGACACAATGTTTAGCTTAATGACCACCAGAGATAACTGGAGCAACGACTTCACCAGTGCGTTGAATGATCCAACCTGCATCATAGAACCATGCTGTCATTGGCTCTACGAAGAACACAATGCCTGCTAGGCCAACCAGTGCCAATACGATGGTGTATGGCAACGCCATGATAACCATGCGACCGTAAGACAATCTAATTAACGGAGCAAGTGCTGATGTTAATAGGAATAGGAATGCAGCCTGGCCGTTTGGCGTTGCAACAGAAGGTAGGTTAGTACCAGTGTTGATAGCAACAGCAAGTAGGTCGAACTGATCACGAGTGATGATGCCTTCAACCAGTGCAGTTTTCACTTCGTTAATGTAAACCGTACCGACGAACACGTTATCTGAAACCATCGATAAAATACCGTTGGCAATATAGAAGAGTGCGAGCTGTGCGCCTTTATCTTCAACGTGAAGTACTGCATCGATGACTGGCTTAAATAGAGCTTGGTCGATGATCACAGCAACAACAGCGAAGAAAACGGCAAGAAGTGCAGTAAATGGCAGCGCTTCTTCAAAGGCTTTACCCATAGAGTGTTCTTCAATAACACCCGTAAATGCTGTAGCTAAGATGATCACAGACAGGCCAATCAAACCTACTTCAGCAACGTGAAGTGCAAGGCCGACGATAAGCCAAACTGCGATTGCACTTTGAACCCATAGTTTTGCTACGTCTTGCTTTGTGCGGTTTGCACGTTCTTTGTTGTCAAACTCAACTAAGATTTGGCGAACATTCATTGGTAGTTGAGCACCGTAACCAAACACTTTGAATTTCTCGACAAGTACACAAGTTAAAATACCGCAGAAGAAAACAGGTAGTGTTACTGGCAGCATACGGATGATAAATTCACCGAACTCCCAACCTGCTTGCTTAGCAATTACCAAGTTTTGTGGTTCTCCTACCATGGTCATTACACCACCCAGTGCTGTACCCACACCAGCGTGCATTAGCAGTGAACGTAGGAAAGCACGGTAGTTTTCTAGGTCATCACGAGTTAGCTCTGAGATCTCTTCATCATGAGTATGATCGTGCGAAGACGTTGTGCCCTTGCCTGATGCAACCTTGTGGTAGATAGAGTAGAAGCCGACCGCAACGCTAATAACTACGGCGATTACTGTTAGTGCATCTAGGAATGCTGATAAGAAAGCGGCAGCAACACAGAAGGCAACGGAGAGTAAAATTTTAGATTGGATGCCAAGCAAGATCTTCGTGAAAATGAACAAAAGCAGTTCTTTCATGAAGTAAATGCCAGCAACCATGAATACGAGCAAGAGTAATACAGGAAGGTTTGCTTGCAGCTCGTGATAAACCATTTCTGGTTTGGTCATGCCAATGGCGACTGCTTGAATAGCTAATAGACCACCCGGTTGAAGTGGGTAGCATTTGAGAGCCATAGCTAGAGTGAAAATAAACTCAACCACCAATAGCCAGCCCGCAACAAATGGGTCAACTAGGAAGAAAACAAACGGGTTGATGATTAAAAAGGAAATGATGGCAAGTTTATACCAATCAGGAGCTTTACCAAGGAAGTTCTTGATAAAAGCGTTTCCGAGAGACATCGGCATGTTAATACTCTTTTATGTTGATTATGAATAGACAAGCAATACAACATTTTGAGAATCGAGCTATAGAAATTGTTAAAAACTATGACTAACAGTGACTTAGAAAAACTACATTCCATGTAATGTTCTGTGGTCTTGCCAAGTCACTCCCTTAGAAACTCAAGCACTGCTTATTTTTGAGCGCAACTTTACTCTTAGATAACATTTAGTCAACAGGAAAAGCCCTGTAGCCCTAAAAATACCTCTTTTTTGTCGAGAAACGCGATCAAAGTAGCGCAAGCATACCACTTAAAATGTGATAAAAACCGACTAGAATCAATATTTCAGCGAAATGATTGAAAATTACAGAATAACGACGGCTTATATATGATTATTACAACTTAATATTGCAAATTAATAGCTTTAAAAATATGACCAATCCCATTGATTTTAAAGAAAAATTGTTGTGTTAACGGTTTGTTTAAATGGTGGTTTAGAGTCGCTTGCTTTACAAACCTGAGGTGCAAACGTGTGCTGAACTTTAGAGTTATAACTCTAACGGTGTTTAGGGTGAGTAAAATTTTTGAGGGTGTTTCCGCTAGGTGTGAACTAGTGGTATGATGAGTAAATTAGAACAGAATAATTAAATTGGATTGAAGTGTAGATGGTCATTAAGGCGAAGAGCCCGGCAGGATTTGCAGAGAAGTATATCATTGAAAGTATTTGGAATGGCCGTTTCCCTCCAGGTTCTATCTTGCCCGCAGAGCGTGAGCTTTCTGAGCTGATTGGTGTTACACGTACTACGCTTCGTGAAGTACTACAACGTCTTGCTCGTGATGGTTGGTTGACAATCCAACATGGCAAACCAACTAAAGTTAACCAGTTTATGGAAACCTCAGGTCTTCATATCCTTGATACGCTAATGACGTTGGACGTTGATAACGCAAGCAAAATGGTAGAAGACCTGCTTGCTGCTCGTACTAATATCAGCCCGATCTTTATGCGTTATGCATTCAAAGCAAACAAAGAAGCTTCAGAGCGTACTATCAGTAACGTGATTGAATCTTGTGAAGCGCTACTTGCGGCACCAACTTGGGATGAGTTCCTAGAATCGTCGCCATACGCTGACAAGATCAAACAAGCGGTAAAAGAAGATTCAGAAAAAGATGAAGCGAAACGTCAGACGATCTTAATCGCGAAGACTTTCAACTTCTATGATTACATGCTTTTCCAACGTTTGGCATTCCACTCAGGCAACCAGATTTACGGCCTGATCTTTAACGGTGTGCGTAAACTTTATGACCGTATCGGTAGCTACTACTTCTCTAACCCAGAAGCACGACGTTTAGCGATGGACTTTTATAAAGAGTTGTTCATTATCTGTGAAAGTGGCGAGCGCGAAACTTTGCCATTAGTGATTCGTAACTACGGTATCGCAAGTGCACAAGTTTGGAATGAAATGAAAACGACATTGCCGACGAACTTCACTGAAGACGACAGCTAAGGCATAGGTTTACTATTGTTGTTCCTGTTTAGTCAGTGACGTAAAGAAAACGAAAAAGCGGCGAGATAATTCAATTATCTCGCCGCTTTTTATTTATCTGTCGTTACTAGAAAATTATCAGTGGGTCAGTTACTTACCTATGACGAGTAATTTATCTATGTGTAGCAACTTAAAATTTATCTAGGAGTAGTAACTTAACCCGCAAACTCTTCTGAGTCTGGACGGTTGGTAAATTGCACACCGTTTAGAAAATCGCAAAGTAGTTGGTCTTCACACACTTTGTAGTTTTTGTTTTCTGGCTTGCGGAAGTAAGCGCCGATTTCGTACTTGCTCAAGCTAATGCCAACCACTTCTAGTACGTCCAAAACATCTTCTGCTTTCATGTTCAATGCGATACGAAGCTTCATGAAGATCATGTTGTTCGTCAGTGCAACTTCAGGTTTAGGTTGCTCGCCTTCTTTTTTGCCACGCTTAAGGTTGATGAAACCATTTAGGAATACCGCTAACTCTTTATCTTTCATCTTAGAGCATGACTTGTCGTTGTCATCTTTTAGCCAGTTAATCACTTGGTCATGAGCAACAGTCACATCAGCTTGTTCGATAGCTTTGATGATTTGTGCATTTTTAAGGTTTAGTGCGTGTTGAATACGACGCAAGATTTCGTTGTTAGTCACTGGGGATTCCTAAAAAGGGTTTTAGAGTAAAGAGGTGTTGGTTTAGCCTATTTTTGTCGACGAACCAATTTCTACTCTACATAGCATAGTTGACGGCGACTCTAACAGAGAACGCTAATTTTCGGTAGATATAAAAAATCCCCAATGCTGATTAACTCTTTCAAGTCAAAAATGCATTAGGGATTTAGTGATGGGTGATTGTTATCTGACTGGAGTCAGAATTACATTACACGCATACCAGGTTGAGCACCTTCGTGTGGCTCAAGGATCCATAGGTCGCTGCCGCCAGGGCCCGCTGCTAGGATCATGCCTTCAGACATACCAAACTTCATCTTACGAGGTTTTAGGTTTGCTACCATTACAGTTAGCTTGCCTTCTAGCTCTTCAGGTTTGTATGCTGATTTGATACCAGAGAATACTTGGCGAGTCTCACCACCGATGTCTAGTTGGAACTTCAGTAGTTTGTTCGCTTTTGGTACTTCTTCACAAGAGATGATACGAGCGATACGCATGTCTACTGCTGCAAAGGCATCGAACTCAATCTCGTCTGCGATTGGCTCTTTGTCTAGCTCAGTTTGGCTTGCTTGCTCTTTTTCAGCTTCTGCTTTTTCTTTCGCTGCTGCTTCAGCGGCTGCATCTTCTTTAGAAGACTCAACCATTGCTTCCACTTTCTTAGGGTCAATGCGGTTGAATAGCGCTTTGAACTTAGTGATCTCGTGATCAGTTAGCGGAGTAGCAATCGCTTCCCACGTTAGCTCTTCGTTTAGGAAAGTTTCAGTGCGAGCTGCAAGCTCTGGCATCACTGGTTTCAGGTAAGCCATCAGTACGCGGAATAGGTTAATACCTACAGAAGAAACTTGTTGAAGCTCAGCTTCTTTGCCTTCTTCTTTAGCAAGAACCCAAGGTGCTTTTTCGTCGATGTACTGGTTAGCTTTATCCGCTAGTGCAGTGATTTCACGGATAGCACGGCTGAATTCACGAGTTTCGTATAGCTCACCGATACGCTCAGCAGCAGCAACGAATTCGTTGTATAGCTCAGGCTCTGCAAATTCAGCAGCTAGCTTGCCTTCAAAACGCTTAGTAATGAAGCCAGCGTTACGAGAAGCTAGGTTAACAATCTTGTTTACTACGTCAGCGTTTACACGTTGAGTGAAGTCTTCAAGGTTAAGATCTAAGTCATCGATGCGGCTGTTTAGTTTAGCAGCGTAGTAGTAACGTAGACACTCAGGGTCTAGGTGGTTTAGGTACGTGCTTGCTTTGATGAATGTGCCTTTCGACTTAGACATCTTCGCACCGTTCACTGTTACGTAGCCGTGTACGAATACGTTGTTTGGCTTACGGAAACCTGCGCCGTCTAGCATTGCTGGCCAGAATAGGCTGTGGAAGTAAACAATGTCTTTACCGATGAAGTGGTAAAGCTCAGTTGTGCTGTCTTTCTTCCAGTATTCATCGAAGTTTAGATCGTCACGTTTGTCACATAGGTTCTTGAAAGAAGCCATGTAGCCAACAGGTGCGTCTAGCCATACGTAGAAGAACTTGTCTTTTTCGCCTGGGATTTCAAAGCCGAAGTAAGGTGCATCACGTGAGATATCCCACTGTTGCAGACCAGACTCAAACCATTCCTGCATTTTGTTTGCAGTTTCATTCTGTAGAGAGCCAGAACGAGTCCACTCTTTAAGCATGCTTTCGAACTGAGGTAGGTCGAAGAAGAAGTGCTCAGAGTCTTTCATTACTGGAGTTGCGCCAGAAACCGCTGATTTAGGGTTAATTAGCTCAGTTGGGCTGTATGTCTCACCACAGTTATCACAGTTATCACCATACTGGTCTTCTGACTTACACTTAGGGCAAGTACCTTTTACGAAGCGGTCTGGTAGGAACATCTCTTTCTCAGGATCGAAAAGCTGAGAAATAGTGCGGCTAGAAATGAAGCCGTTCTTTTTAAGTTCTAAGTAGATGTGAGAAGCCAGTTCACGGTTCTCTTCGCTGTGTGTGCTGTGGTAGTTATCAAAGCTGATATCAAAGCCAGCGAAGTCTTTTTGGTGCTCTTCACTAACAGCAGCGATCATCTCTTCTGGCGTGATACCCATCTGTTGAGCTTTAAGCATAATTGGCGTGCCGTGAGCATCGTCAGCACAGATGAAGTTTACAGTGTTGCCACGTAGACGCTGGTATCGAACCCAGATATCAGCTTGGATATGCTCAAGCATATGGCCAAGGTGAATAGAGCCGTTAGCGTACGGAAGCGCACAAGTTACCAAAAGTTGTCTTGGATCAGTTGCCATACTTAATAATTCGCTTTTTTGATAGGTATAAATTTGAGAGGTAATACTACTTTATAACGTGTGATACGCCAAGGTATCAGACTAAGGATTCCCCTAGTTTTTTAGGGGTTCAGTCTTCATCTCGTGGGTGATAGCATAAATAAAAAAAGGAGTCCCAATGCGTAACTTTACTTCTAAGCAAGATTTCTGTTCATGGTTGAATGAGTTCGAGTCACCAATCCTCATCCCAGAGTGGGCGCTACACCAAAATATTATATCGGTTGATCCGCGTGGATCATTTGTTATCACCTTACCTTTTGCCGCTAATCAGCTTGCGGTTGAATTGGAACAGTGGATTCACTCTCAGATTGAACAACAGCTTGTTAGCGCTTTTCAGTTTGAAGTGAAGGTGAAGCCGTCTGCGTTAGAAACCACGGTTGCGACACCATTGAAGGGGGTGAAGAACATCATCGCCGTGACATCTGCAAAGGGTGGGGTGGGTAAATCGACCACTTCAGTCAACCTTGCTTTGGCTTTATCTAAGTCTGGTTCAAAAGTGGGTTTGTTGGATGCGGATATCTATGGTCCTTCTGTACCTATGATGCTTGGCCAATTAGATGCGAAACCAGAAGTCCAGAATAACAAGTGGATGATGCCAATCGAAGCGCACGGTATTTTCACTCACTCTATCGGTTATCTTGTGTCGAAAGATGACGCTGCGATTTGGCGCGGTCCAATGGCGGCCAAGGCTTTAGGTCAGCTTGTTAACGAAACCGTATGGCCAGAGTTGGATTATCTAGTTATTGATATGCCACCGGGCACGGGCGATATTCAGCTGACGTTATCGCAACAGATCCCAGTGACCGGGGCTGTAGTGGTGACCACTCCTCAAGATTTGGCGCTAGCGGATGCACGTAAAGGCGTAGCGATGTTTGATAAGGTGAGTGTGCCAGTCGCAGGCTTAGTTGAAAACATGAGCTATCATATTTGTAGTCACTGTGGTGAGAAAGAGCATATCTTTGGTGTTGGTGGTGCCGAAGCTATGTCAGAAGAGTTTTACCTCGATATTTTGGCACAGATCCCTCTTCATATTGATGTGCGAGAAGATATCGATGCAGGTTGCCCGACGGTGATTCGTCGTCCAGATAGTGAACATACACGTCATTACTTAGAGCTTGCAGAGAATGTGGCTGCGAAGATGTTCTGGACCGGCAAGGCGAGACCAGAAGCGATTAACTTCTCTATGGTTGAATAACGAATCTATGGTTGAATAGCGCAAGTTAATCACAAAGTCGTTTAAATATAGTTTGGATTAGATAAACAGCGGTGGATTTAAGTCAATATCCATTGGGCTTGTGCAAATAGTTGTAGGCAAGTTATTTGAAAGCAAACGATTGCATTCATTAAATGCATTGATATCATCAATTTGACTGCAATTAGCTAAAATGGCGACTAGAATCTATGTGCTTTAGCCCCTATAATCAGGCGGTTTATCTCTTCCCACCACCAAACCATATCGGGTGCAAAATTAATGTCTGATAATAATCAATGTGTCATCGTAGGTATCGCTGGCGCTTCAGCTTCAGGAAAAAGTCTGATTGCTAGTACAATTTATAATGAATTGCGCGAAAAAGTAGGCGACCATCAAATTGGTGTTATCACGGAAGATTGCTATTACAGCGACCAAAGCCACTTGAGTATGGAAGAGCGTGTTAAAACTAACTACGATCACCCAAATGCACTAGATCATGATCTTTTATGTGAACATCTACAGCAGCTAATGAGTGGCAACGCCGTAGAAGTTCCTGAATACAGCTACACAGAGCACACACGTACTTCTGAAACGACTACACTTACTCCAAAGAAAGTGATCATTTTAGAGGGTATTCTGCTTCTAACAGACCCGCGTCTTCGTAAACTAATGCACGCAAGTGTGTTTATGGATACACCATTAGACATCTGTCTATTACGCCGTGTTAAGCGTGATGTAGAAGAGCGTGGTCGTACAATGGACACTGTACTTAAGCAATACCAAGAAACAGTACGTCCAATGTTCATGCAGTTTATCGAGCCTTCAAAACAACATGCAGACATCATCGTTCCTCGTGGTGGTAAAAACCGTATTGCGATTGATGTGCTAAAAGCGCACATTGCGAAGTTGTTGAAGTCTTAATCGAATAAAATTTTGCCTAAGTGACTCACTTAGCTTTATTTTTTACCGAATCAGTGGCACTTTTATAGTGCCACTTTCTTTTGGAATCTAAGCAAGGAATATGCGGATGAAGAAACTACTCATTTTCATAGCTGTACCAGTGTTTGTTGTCGTTGCAGCAATTCTGGCACTAGTGCTGTTAGTGAATCCCAACCAATTTAAGCCATTAATTGTCGAACAAGCCCAAAAACACACAGGCCTAGAGCTAGTGATCGAGGGTGATATCAGCTGGCAATTCTTCCCATCCATTGGCTTTGAACTTGGTCAAACTGAATTACGCAACCCTGAAGGTTTTACGCAACCTAACCTATTTAAGGTTGATACCGTTGGCGTTGACGTTTCGGTTACTCCGCTATTTAGCAACCAACTAGAGATCGGCAACATTACTCTAGATGGTGCAGAATTCTATTTAGAAACGCTTAAAGATGGTCGCAAGAACATTGATGCACTAACGCAAGCGTCAGCGCCTCAAGAATCTGAGCCTGCAGCAGGCACAAGTTCTGAATCAGCGCCTGCCCCTCAAGAGCAAACTACCACAGACGCATCGGGTTGGACGATCAACCTTGCAGGCGTAACTGTATCAAACGCATTGTTTGAAATGGACGACAAGCAAGCGGGTTCATTCACTAAGCTATACGATGTGTCTTTGAATCTTTCTGAGTTTGCCGTTGATACATGGACAACCGCGACATTTGCGGCTTCTGGTGAGAACAATCAACAGAAGTTCTCAGCACAAGGCAGTGCAGAATTCAAATTAGCTGAAGGCTTTGCAAGTTACGCACTTCGTAATATCGACTTAAACGCTAAGTTCAATGATCCAGCGACGTCGATTGAGTCAGCAAAAATTGGCTTGAATACGTTTGAGTTCGATAAGGTAAACCAACTGACTTACGCTGTAATCGGTAATGCAGCTGGCCTTGACCTTGATCTTAAAGGTGGCGGTGAACTTACTGTTGATAGCGCGATTTCAAAAGTAACGCTGAACAAGTTAACGTTAGACTCAACATTCAAAGGCGACACGCTTCCTCAGTCTCCAATGAAAGTCGACATGCTGTCTGACTTAAGCTTCGATCTTAACAAGAGCCACCTGAGCTTTGTGTTAGAGAAGCTACAAGCTAACGCTATTGCATTAGACGGTAAAGCAGACATAATCCTATCTGAAATACCAAAGGTTCGTTTCTCTCTTCATAGCCCGAATATTGATTTAGATGAATTCTTAGGCTTAGGCAATACAACAGAAACAGCGAGCACAGCGCCTTCTGGTTCTGCTGGTGGTTCAACGTCAAGTTCTGGTAGTTCAGATCCAGCTAAAGAAGTGGAACCTGATCTGTCGGCTCTGAAAACGTTAGACGTGAAAGGTGACATCACGATTGATAAGTTCAAGGCGAACAACGCGAAGATGCAGAATGTTAAAACCGCATTTTCGGTTAACCGTGGTATCGCAGAGCTAACCTCATTCACCTCGAATCTTTACCAAGGTTCTATTTCTGCTACTGCAAAGTTAGACGCTCGTAAAACACCAGCGACTTACACGGCTAAGAAGAAAATCAAAGGCGTGAAAGTACAACCGTTACTGGTTGATGTTGCAGATAACGATATGCTGGAAGGTACCGGTAATATTGATGTCAACGTGAAAGGTAAGAGTCTAACTCCGACGGGTATCAAGAAAAACCTAGTCGGTACTATCGCGATTAACTTTGAAGATGGTGCAGTTAACGGCATCAACGTAGCTCAACTGATTCGAGAAAACTACGCTAAGATCAAGGGCGAGAAAGTTGAAAGCACAAATGAAGCTCAAAAAACGGACTTCAGTGCAATGAAAGCGACGCTGAAAGTGGATAAAGGTTGGGTTTCAACTAACGACTTATCAGCACAGTCGCCACTGTTACGTGTGACAGGTCAAGGTAAAGCAAACTTCATCAATGAAACGGTCGACTTCCTTGTGCGTACATCAATTGTGGGTTCACTTGAAGGTCAGGGCGGTAAGAGCATCGACGACCTGAAAGATGTGACTATCCCAATTAAGGTAACAGGTCAGTGGGCAGCCCCGAAATTTGCACTTGTTTTTGATGACGTATTGAAACAGAAAGCACAGAAAGAAATTGACCGTGGTGTGAACAAGCTAACGGACAAGATCAAAGACGAGAAAACTAAAGAAGCAGTTGATGGTTTATTGAAAGGTTTCTTTAACTAAACGTTTTTAACTCGTATATAAAAGAAGCGCCATTCCTACTGTAG